>SFEK01000141.1 GCA_004557285.1 Bacteroidales bacterium
GAAGAGACCTTCAAAGCCGAAATGGGCCTCATCAAGGAGAAACGTGCAAAGATCTTCCTTGAGCAGGAGCAAGAAAAACAAGAGAACCTCAAGAAAAAACTTGATATTATTGAGAAAATCAAATCCATGATTACCTCGCCCGACGAGGCGAACAAGGCTTATCAGGAATTCAAGAAACTGCAGCAGGAATGGAAAGAAATCAAAGCTGTTCCCGCCGAAAAGGCCAACGAACTGTGGAGAAACTACCAACTGTATGTGGAGCAATTCTATGACTTGCTGAAGCTGAACAACGAGGCACGCGAATATGATTTCAGAAAGAACCTTGAAATCAAAGAGCGTCTGTGCGAAGCTGCTGAAAAACTGGGCGAGGAAGAGGATGTGGTAAGTGCCGCACAACAGCTGCAAGAACTGCATCAGGAATACCGCGAGACAGGACCGGTGGCCAAAGACCTGAGAGAAAGCCTCTGGGCCAGATTCAAAGCGGCATCGACCGTTGTCAACAAGCGACACCAGCAACACTTCGAGAAAATGCGCGCCATGGAGGAGGAAAACCTCACCAAGAAAACCGCCCTGTGCGAACGTATCGAAGAAATCGTCAAGGTGATGCCTGCCAACGCCAACGAATGGGAACAGCAGACCAAAGAAATCATCGCCCTGCAAGCTGAATGGAAAACCATCGGTTTTGCTCCGCAAAAGATGAATGTCAAGATATTTGAACGCTTCCGCGCAACATGCGACAGCTTCTTCGAGCGCAAGGCTGAGTTCTTCAAGAAAATGAAGCAGCAATATGCCGAAAACATCGACAAGCGAAAGGCACTCATCGAGAAGGCCAAGAGCCTGCAAGACAGCACAGAATGGAGAGCTACTGCCGACAAACTGATTGCCTTGCAGAAAGAATGGAAGAGCGTGGGCACCGTGCCCAAGAAACAGGGCGACAGGCTCTGGAATGAGTTCCTGGCTGCCTGCAACCACTTCTTCGAGGCACGCAACCATGCCACATCGGGCACAAGAAACGAGGAACGTGCTAACCTGGAAAAGAAACGTGGAATCATAGCACAGCTGAAAGAGCTCCTGGAAGAAGCTGCCGAAGGCGTACAGGAAAAGGTAAAAGAACTTACCGAACAATATAACGCCGTGGGTCATGTACCATTCAAGGAAAAAGACAAGCTGTACAAGGAATACCACGACGTGCTCGACATGATATACAAAAAACTGAACATCAACATGTCGAAACGCCGTCTTGACAAGTTCAAGAACAATCTGAAGAACGTGGCTGAGAAGGGCGTTGACGCTCTCGACAACGAGCGCGCCCGACTGATGCGCCGCTATGAAAGCCTGAAACAGGAAATCCAGACCTACGAAAACAACCTGGGATTCTTAAATGCATCGAGCAAAAAAGGCAACAGCCTGATTGACGAGATGAACCGCAAGGTGCAGAAACTGAAAGACGACATGAATCTCGTGCGGGAAAAAATCAAGGCCATAGATGCCGAAAACGACAATTAATATTTTTATACATGAGAAAAATACGAGTAGCTCTCTACTCAACATCATTGAAGCATAGAGGATGGCTTGTTCCATTCTTTATGCTTCATGCTTTATTATACATGACGTGCTGCTGCCCAATGGAGGCCAAAGCGCAGACGCCTCAACAATGGCGTGACTCGTTGAACAGCATCAACAACGACATCAAACTGTTTCCCAACCTCACAAGACTGCATCTTCAAAAAGCTGCCGTGCTGCTGCAACTGCTCGACTGGAACGAGGCTCTTGAAGAGTGCAACACGGTGCTGCTGAAAGACGAGGGCAACCTTTCGGCTCTTTTCTACAGGGCATACGCCAACAACCAGCTGCATCGTTGTGCCATGGCCAAGGACGACTACGAGGAAATACTGAAACAAGTGCCCAAACATCTTGAGGCACGCATCGGACTGGTGTTCACCCTTATCCGGCTCAACCGGCTGAACGATGCTCTTGACCATGCCAACATCCTGGTGGAGATGCACCCCGACAACAGCGAAGCCTATGCCGCACGGGCAGGAGTGGAGATGGAACTGAAACAGTATGACACGGCACTATACGACTGGAAGAAGGCCATAGCACTGGCACCACAAGACAACGAACTGCTGGTGCAGAAAGCCGAAACACTGATTGCCCTTGGCCGCAAGCAAGAGGCGAAGGCCACACTTGACCTTGCCGTAAAACAGGGAACGCCCAAGGGCACATTGATTCCTCTGTACAAACAAACCAAGTAATGAGCGAATGGGTTCAGATGTTGCATCAACAAAATCTGAACCCATTCTTTTAGTTGTCTAAAGGGCAACTTTCTTTCCATTGACAATATAGATTCCCTTGGCCAGGCGGGAGACAAACCTTATCCCAAATCCACCACGGTGATTCCCGCCCCGCCAAACTGCACATGTTCATCGCGGTAATTGGTGACATTGGGAATGGTGGCAAGGTATTGCCTGATAAGCTGACGCAGGATGCCCGTACCTGTGCCATGCAGGATGCGTACCCTGCTCATGCCCACCAGAATGGCATCGTCGATGAAATACATCACGGCATTCACGGCCTCGTCGCCCCGCATACCCCTCACGTCGATGTCTTGCTTGAAACCCAGTTTGCGCTCGTCCATGGTTTCACGTGTCTGACGGCTCACGGTAGAGACAAAGGTCTTGGACACTTCCTTCTTCACAGGCTTAGCATGTTCCAGACGTTCCAACCGCATGGTGGTGCGCATGTCGCCAAAGATAACAGTTGCCATCTTGCCGTTGACAGACTCCACGGTGCCCACGGTGGTCAGTCCCTTGATTCTCACCGTGTCGCCTTCTGCAATCTCAGTTTTGGTCTTGGCTGTATTTGCCGTGGCAGCCGTTTCGGCTTCATGCTGCATGCGTTTTTCGTTTTTCTCTTTCTTGCGCTTCTCCCTGCGCTCCTTGCGCTCTTGTATCTGCTTGATTTTCCGGGCAATCATTTCGTCGTTGGCGGTAGCGTCAACATCCTTCAGTTCATCCTTGAAGGCATTCAGTTCCTCGCGGATGCGCTTGGTTTCCTCTTTCTCCGCCTGACTTTCACGTATCTCCCTGATGGCATGTTCAATCTTCTTGTTGCTCTCCCTGAGCAATTCCTCGGCCTGCTCCTTGGCCTTGCGTATCACATCCTTGCGGCTCTGGGCCAGTTCCTTCACCTCGTTTTCATAACGGGCTATGGTCTGCTCCATCTGCTTCTCCCTTTGATGGATGGTCTGGCGCTTGCCCTCCCAATAGCGTTTGTCACGCACGATATCCTGCAGATACTTGTCGCTTTGTATGTAGTCGCTGCCCACAATGTCGCTGGCATCCTTGATCACCTCCTCGGGCAGTCCTATCTTACGGGCTATCTCGATGGCAAACGAACTGCCGGGATTGCCTATTGACAACTGGAACAAGGCCTTCATCTGATGGCGGTCATAGAGCATGGCACCATTGACCACACCCTCGTTGCTGTCGGCAAAATGCTTCAGATTCTGATAGTGTGTGGTGATGATGCCGTAGGCCTTGCGCCTGCAAAACTGCTTGAGCACAGACTCGGCAATTGCCCCACCGATTTGAGGTTCCGTGCCGGTACCAAACTCATCGATAAGCAACAGCGAACGGTCGTCGGCACGCTTCATCATGTGCTTCATGTTGAGCAGATGACTCGAATAGGTGCTCAAGTCATTTTCTATGCTCTGCTCGTCGCCAATGTCGATGAGGATATGTTCAAAGACGCCCGTTGCCGAGCGTTCGCCCACAGGGATGGAAATGCCACATTGCAGCATATACTGCAACAGACCAGCCGTTTTCAGACATACTGATTTTCCGCCGGCATTGGGACCTGATATAATCAGTATTCTCTGTGAGCCGGTCAGGCGGATGTCCAGCGGCACCACCTTCTTGCCTTGCTTCTCCAACGACAGCTGCAACAGCGGATGCACGGCCTGTATCCAGTCCATGTGTGGATTCTGTTCCACAAGCGGTTCGCAAGCCTTGGTCAGCCTGGCCCATTCGGCCTTGGCATGTATCAAATCTATGGTGGCCATGAATACATACGAATGAAGAATGGCTCCAACATAAGGACGCACCTGCTTGGAGAACTCTGTGAGAATGCGTATGATTTCCCTTCGCTCTTCCGATTCCAGTTCACGTATTCTGTTGTTGGCCTCAACCACCTCTGCCGGTTCTATGAAAACGGTCTTTCCCGAAGCCGACTCATCGTGCACGATTCCCTTGATTTTTCTCTTCAAGCCTTGTGTCACGGGTATGACGAGCCTCCCGTCTCGTATGGCAGGGGTAACGTCCTTCTCGACCAGGCCCTCGCTTTGTGCCGCCCTCAGAATGCCATATAAGGTTCTTGAGATACCGCCCTCGGTACGCGCAAGCTCTCTTCTGATGTTCTGCAGTTCGGCAGAGGCATTGTCCTTGATTTTCCCAAACTTGTCAAGTATCTGGTCTATGCGTTGCACCAGTTGTGGAAATGTCATCACATTCTCGGTGAGCTGATGCAGCGTGGGATAGGGATAGGTTTTCTTGTCCTCATCACCCTCGGAACGGTTTAGGTAGTTCACCATATTGCATATCGTGTCCAGCGAACGTCTCAAGTCGAAAAGCTCGTTTGTCTCCAGATGTGTTCCCTCAAGGCGAAGCCGTGCCACAGCCTCTCTCACGTCAAAGAAATATTGCATGGGAAAATCATCATTCTCTTCCTGCAGCTTTCTGAATTCGCACACTTCTCTCAACCATCGGTTGATGGCGTCAGATTCTGTCGAGAAGGCGATTTTGTCCACCATCTCTTTACCTAAAGTGCTCAGGCAACGCTCTCGCAGATGAGAGCGAATCTCATCAAAGCCAATTTTGCTTTCAAAGGTGTTTGGGTAAATCATACTGCAAAAGTAGTGCAAGTGATTTGAATCACCAAATAAAAAGCTCTTTTTTGTTTCGTTTTCTTTGTTTTGCCCCCAAGAAACAAGCACTTTTCGCCTTTTTTTGATGAAAGGGACAGAATAAAACGCATTTTTTTTGAAAAAAAACGGCAAAAATCTTGCAAGATTAAAAATAAACCCGTACCTTTGCACTCGCTTTGAAACACGAAGCTTGTCTCTGACAAAGGAG
>SFEK01000142.1 GCA_004557285.1 Bacteroidales bacterium
AATTGATGACATTCTGCTTGTAATTGACACCCCCCTCTATGCGCAAATGATACTCCAGATTTTCCTCATTGCGTTCAAAATATTGACCTATGGTTGCCTTAACAATGTTGTTGAGAGTTGTGGTGATAGAGAGGTCAACCAATTCGTCAAAGTTTGTTGCTATAGGGTCAACAAAGCAAAGGTCATTGGCCAATGACTCTGCCAGCACACCATTCGTTTTGGTTAGGTCTGATTGCAATATTTTAATAGCAGATGCTGCTACGATGCGGTGAGCCAAAGGCTTCTTGGGCGAACGACATGCGAGCCGATGAAGCCTGCACCGCCGGTAATGATAATGTTCTTCATTTGGTCTTGTTGTTATGTGTGTTATTATTAAAACGCTTGTCAGTATATATAGAGAGCACATTGTAGAGGATGGAGAATATCAAGCCTTCAAGAACATAAAAGCCGTCATCCGCCACTTTTTCCAGATCGTTGGTTATCAAGGTCAGCAAAGACCGCACGACCACATACGTCACCGCATAGATGACTGTAAGCACAAAAAACCGTTTTTTGTTGTTCTTTTCCATAATCTTCATTTTTTCTTGGTTATTGTATGAACCGTCAAAAGACCGGGCTGAATGAACGAATCATCAATGCCCTCCTAATGTAATAACTTCACAATCAGCAAATTTATTGCCTTCGACGGTCAATCTTATCAAAGTTCTTTCTTTATGCCATCCCTGCAGACCTGCCGCACCGGGGTTGATGTGCAGCAGATTGAGCGTCTTGTCGTATTGCACTTTCAGGATGTGCGAGTGTCCTGAGATGAACAGTTGTGGCGGACTGGCATATATGCTGCCGCGTATCGAAGCATCGTAGTGGCCGGGGTAGCCGCCGATATGTTTCATGAGTACATCCACATCTTCGCATTTGAAACGCAGCCGCTCGGTGAACATCCGCCGCAAGTCGCCGCCATCGCAGTTGCCGTAAACCGCTCTCAAAGGCCTGAACTCTGCCAGGCGTTGCGCCACCTGCAGCGACCCGATGTCTCCTGCATGCCAAATCTCGTCGCAGGACTCGAAATGGGTGAGATACTTGTCGTCCCAATAGGCATGGGTGTCACTGATGATACCGATTTTCTTCATCGCCTGCCCTCCACAAACGAGCGGACAAACTGCGCTGTGCCCTCGATGCCGAGGATGCTCGAATTGAGGCAGAGGTCGTAAGATGTGGCGTGCCCCCACTGTTTGCCCGTGTAATAATTGTAGTAAGACGACCGACTGGCCTCCTGCTTCTCAATCATCTTGAGTGCCTCCTCGCTGCTACACGACATGCGCTCACAGAGGCGCTCCACCCGATGGTCAACGTCTGCCGTGATGAAGATGCTCACGAGATTGTCGCTCTCGCGCAAGATGTAGTCGGCACACCGGCCTACAAAAACGCATGGCCCTTGTGCTGCCGCCTTTCTGATGGCATCACTCTGTATCTTGAAAAGGTTTTCCTGCGACATGCCCGTGCCATAGAAATGGCTGTCTGAGACATACGGCACATGCATGTGGAAGAGCGATTTGAAGAATCCCTTCTGCTCATCGTTTTGTTCAAAGAATTTCTCGCTGAATCCGCTTTCCTTGGCGGCCAGGCACAGCAGTTCGCGGTCGAAAAACCGGCAGTTCAGCTGTTCGGCCAGCATCTTGGCAATGGTTCGTCCGCCACTGCCCAACTGCCGTCCTACACATATGGTCAGGTTGTCATTTCTTTCCATCAGACATCATTTTATGTTGTAGCTTGAATTTTTTCATATATCTCATCATCATGCATCCGGCCACCAACGCCGACAAGGCATCTGCTCCGGGCATCGACCACCACACGCCGTCAACACCCATGAACGGGGGCAGCACAATGAGCAGGGGCAGCAGAAAGAGCATCTGTCTCGACAACGAGAGGAAGATGCTGATCTTGGCCTTGCCTATTCCCTGGAAAAAGTTGGTCACCACCATCTGGTAGCCCACCAAGGGGAATGCCGCCATGGCTATTCTCATGCCCCTCACCGACAGGCCGATCAACGTTTCGTCGGTGGTGAAGAGGCGGGCACAGGTATCAGGCACCGTCTGGGCAATGGCAAATCCCGCCACAGTGACCATACTGGCGGCCACCATGGCATAGACCAGCACCTTGACGAGGCGGTCGAAACGCTGCGCCCCGTAGTTGTAACCAGCGATGGGCAGCATACCCTGGTTGATGCCCATGTTCACCATCACAAACACGAAGCATATCCTCATCACGATGCCATAGGCACCCACGGCCAGGTCGCCGCCATATTTGGCCAACGCATTGTTGATGAATATCACCACCACACAGGCACAGGTGTTCATGGCAAAGGGCGACATGCCAATGGCAAAGATGCGCTTCACGATGTCAGTCTGCAGCCCATAGATGCCGCGCTCAAAATGTATCACCTCGGCCTTGTTGCCAAACAGCCGGCATTGCCACATCACGGCGACGACCTGCGAGAGCACAGTGGCCAGGGCGGCACCCTGTATGCCCATGTGCAGCGGCCAGATGAACAGCGGAGAGAAGATGATGTTCAAGAGCACGCTCAGTATGGTGGAATACATGGCGTGTCGGGGTTTTCCCGCTGCCCGCAGCAGTGCATTCGACCCGAAGAACAGATGCGTGAGCGGATTGCCCAGCAGGATGACAATCATGTATTCGCGGGCATAGGGCAACGTAGCCTCACTGGCACCGAAGAATTTCAGTATGGGGTCGAGAAAGAGCAGCGAAACGACAGCAAACGCCACCCCCATGATGATGTTCAAGGTGATGCTCGACCCGAATATCTGCTGGGCCATTCTGTAGTTCTTCTGCCCCAAATTAATGGATATGCAAGTGGAAGAACCTATGCCCACCGCTGCACCGAAGGCGGCGGAAAGATTCATGAAGGGAAAGGTGATGGCCAGTCCGCTGATGGCCAGTGCGCCCACTCCCTGTCCGATGAATATGCTGTCGGTGATGTTATACAATGATGATGCCACCATCGCGATGATGGCAGGAAGGGCATATTGCGTGAGCAGCTGCCCCACGGGTTTTGTACCCAATTCAAGTGTCTTTTGTTGATTATCCATGTCAATCTTCTTTACTACGGCCCCCGCGTCACACTCTCGTCGGCTTGCCGCTTCGGTTGTTGCGATGATAACTGCGGTAGTCGTCCACAGGTATTTCCACGTTCGGCTCAGCCAGTGGCAAGTGTCTCGGCAGGGCGAATTTCATGTATTTGATGTTCAGGCCACGGGCCATCCATTGGCTCTCATAATAGGTTTTGATGGAGAGTATGCGGCGTGTGTCTTCATCCACCTCGGTGTGATAGAGGTCTTCGGTCCTGAACATCACGGGCAGGCCATTCACGTCTGTCATACAGGTGGTGTAGGTAAACAGGAAATTGCTGTCGGTCTTCAGGTGTATCACACCGCCATCCACCAGAAACCTGCGGTAACGTTCCATGAAGAAGGTGCTGGTGAGCCGCTTTCTCGGGTTTTTCATCTGCGGGTCGCTGAAGGTGAGCCATATTTCCTGCACCTCGTCTTCAGCAAAAAAGCGGTCGATGATTTCGATGTTAGTGCGGAGAAAAGCCACATTGTCCAGATTTTCCTGCAGGGCCTGCGTTGCTCCGGTCCACATGCGTGCTCCCTTGATATCCACCCCGATGAAGTTTACTTCAGGAAAAATCCGTGCCAATTCCACGGTGTATTCTCCCTTTCCGCATCCCAGTTCGAGCACAATGGGATTGTTGTTGTGGAAGAACATTTCACGCCAGTGGCCCTTCATCTCGAACTCCTGGTTCTGCATGGCACCGAATGGATACTGAAAAACGTGTCTGTAACTTGCCATATCGGCAAACTTGGCTAATTTTCCTTTGCTCATAATGATATTCAGATGGTATGTATTGCAGTAGATGTTTAAAAAGCAGGAAACCCTTCGTTCACAGAGCGAAGGGTTAAGGTGGGTAATATTTGAATAGAACCCACCTAAGTTGTATAGTGTATCAACACCGATTACTCGATGATGACCTTTGTCCATCCGTGGATGTCGGGCTCTGTGCCATATTGTATTCCACGCAACTTGTTGTAGAGTTTGGTGCTTATCGGTCCGGGCTTGCCGTCTTTGCTGAACACATAGCTCTTGTTGTTCTCCAGGTCGTCGATTCTTGAGATCGGGCTGATCACGGCTGCTGTACCGCAGGCTCCTGCCTCCTCAAAGGTTTCCAGCTCTTCTTCAGGTATCTGTCTGCGCTCTACCGTCATGCCGAGGTCTTCGGCCAGCTGCATGAGGCTCTTGTTAGTGATGCTTGGCAGGATGCTCGTCGATTTGGGTGTCACATAAGTGTTGTTCTTGATGCCGAAGAAGTTGGCAGCACCGCACTCGTCCATATATTTTTTCTCTTTGGCGTCGAGGTAGAACTCGCAGGCATAACCCAGGTCGTGGGCCTTCTTGTTGGCAGCGAGCGAAGCAGCATAGTTGCCGCCCACCTTGTACTTGCCTGTGCCAAGAGGAGCTGAACGGTCGAATTCGCGGATGATGACATAAGGATTGGTTGAGAAACCACCCTTGAAGTAAGGACCTACAGGTGTCACGAAAATCATGAACAGATATTCTGAAGAAGGACGAACACCAACCTGTGGCGATGTGCCTACCAGCAATGGGCGCAGATACAGTGTGGCACCGCTTTCATAGGTGGGGATATATTCCTGGTTGAGCACAACCACCTTGCGCACCATTTCTTCAAACAGCTCTGTGGGCACCTCGGGCATCAAGATACCACGGCATGTGCTCTGCAGGCGTGCGGCATTTTCGTCGGCACGGAAGGTTCTCACCTTGCCGTCGGGGCAGCGGTAGGCCTTCAGACCTTCAAACGCTTCCTGTCCGTAGTGCAGACAGGTGGCAGCCATGTGCATCTTGATATACTCGTCTGAGCACACCTCTATTTCACCCCATTTTCCATCGCGGTAATAACAGCGAACATTGTAGTCGGTCGGCATATAACCGAAAGACAATTCTGACCAGTTCAAAT
>SFEK01000143.1 GCA_004557285.1 Bacteroidales bacterium
GGACACAAGACAAAGGTAATGCTGAAAGACGGCATGCAGACTGGTGGTATTGACAAAGAGGTGTATATCGCCGTCATCTCTATGGCACTGAAACAATATCAAGACGATGTGCACGACATCGAGAGCAATGTGATTACCATCAAACCGCATCACACGCATTGGAACATGCACACCGAAGAGCATCTGATGCAATAACAACCAACAATATTATCTATTAACCTTACATTAAATATAAAGAAATGAACAAGTATCAATATAAAGTACAGGGAGTTGACTATGATGTTGAAATCGAAAATGTAGAAGGCAACATCGCCAAAGTAAATGTCAACGGCATATCATTCGAGGTAGAACTGAAACAGCCTATCAACGCAAAGCCTATCTCCAGACCACACGTGAAACCTGCCGCAGCACCAGCTGCTGCCGCACCGGTTGCCGCACCAGCCCAACAAACTCCTGCCAAGGCTGCCGGTTCGGGAACTAAAGTGCCTGCACCTCTGCCTGGTACCATTACCGAGGTGAAGGTAAAAGAGGGTGATACCGTGAAAGCCGGCGACACCGTTGTCGTGCTTGAGGCCATGAAGATGCAGAACAGCATCGAGGCTGAATGTAGCGGTACTGTGACTTCAGTAATCGTCAAGCCGGGTGACACCGTGATGGAGGGCGATGCTTTAATAACAATCGGATAATCAGAGAGAGCCATGGGATTTACAGATTTTATCGTCAGCAACTTCAAGGAGTTTCTCACCTATACGGGTTTTGCCAATGCTGAGGCAGGCAACCTGATCATGATTGTAGTCGGCATATTCTTTATATGGTTGGCTATCAAGAAAAACTTCGAGCCTCTGCTGCTTGTGCCTATCGGTCTGGGTATCATTCTCGGAAACATTCCGTTCCGTGCTGATGCCGGACTTGAAATCGGTCTTTATGAAGACAATGCCGTGCTCAACATCTTCTATCAAGGTGTGCGCCAGGGTTGGTATCCTCCGTTGGTGTTCTTGGGCATCGGTGCGATGACCGACTTCTCTTCACTCATCAGCAACCCCAAACTGGTGCTTATCGGAGCATCGGCACAGTTTGGTATCTTCGCAGCCTACATGTTGGCACTTGCCCTTGGCTTTGAGCCTAACCAGGCAGCGGGCATCGCCATCATCGGTGGTGCCGACGGTCCTACCGCCATCTTCTTGTCATCCAAGTTGTGTCCCAACCTGATGGGTGCCATTGCCGTATGTGCATACTCATACATGGCTCTTGTTCCTGTGATACAGCCCCCGTTGATGCGTCTGCTCACCACCAAGAAAGAGCGTGTCATCCACATGAAGCCTTCACGCCAGGTAAGCCAGGCCGAGCGCATCATGTTCCCCATCATCGGTCTGCTGCTCACCACGTTCATTGTGCCTTCAGGTCTGCCTCTGCTGGGTATGCTGTTCTTCGGCAACCTGCTGAAAGAATCAGGTAGAACCACACGTCTGTCGAAGACTGCCAGCAACGCGCTCAACGACATCATCGTGATGCTGCTGGGTCTCACCGTAGGTTGCTCTACTCAGGCCAGCGAGTTCCTCACCATGAAGACCATCTTCATCTTCATTATCGGTGCCGGTGCCTTTGTGGTGGCTTCAGCCTCTGGTGTGATGTTCGTGAAGTTCATGAACCTCTTCCTTCCCAAGGAAAAGAAAATCAATCCGCTGATTGGTAATGCCGGTGTAAGTGCCGTGCCTATGAGTGCCCGTATCTCCAACAACATCGGTCTTGAATACGACCGCCACAACTTCCTGCTCATGCACGCCATGGGTCCCAATGTGGCAGGTGTCATCGGTTCTGCCGTTGCCGCAGGTACATTGCTTGGCTTCTTCTCATAAGCAACATCAATGTCATCAGAACATATCTCAAGGTGTGCCAATAAATGCTGCTCTGCGGCAAAGGTGTTGGCACACCTTTTTTATTGGACAGTCAACCTAATTCTCACCATCAACCTCAAGTCATGAACCAACATCGACAACCGCTTGTCGCCATCATCGACAACAACATGTTTGCCGCATTGGGGCTGAAAGGCATTCTGCAGAGTGTCATGCCCATCATGCAGGTGGAGACCTTCCTCTCGTTCGAGGAGTTGAGCCATGTCGACCCAGAACGTTTCTACCACTATTTTGTGGCGGTGAACATCGTGCTCAACCACAGGTCGTTCTTCATCGAGCACAAGCGCAAGACCATCGTCCTTACCACATCGTCGAATCCCAATGCACAACTCACTGAATTCCACTGTCTATGTGTCAACCAACCGGAGCAGCCTTTGGCCAAATCACTTTTGTCGCTTGCACATGGTGCACACGCCAACGGGCGCAACCTGCCACCGCAGAGCATTACGGCACATGCAGACCATCTGCTCTCCGACCGCGAGATAGAGGTGATGACTCTCATTGTCAAGGGTTATATCAACAAAGAAATTGCCGACCGCCTGAACATCGGCTTGGCCACGGTCATCACTCACCGCCGCAACATTCTGGAAAAGCTTAACATCAAAAGCGTTTCGGCACTCACCATCTATGCCGTCACCCACGGTTATGTAGATATCCACAGCATATAAGCATAACATGTTTTGAGGGAGAAATTAAAAAAGTAGTTAGAGCCATCTGCCCTAACGTTGCCATCACAAGGTCAGTACTACTGCGATGGCAAAGTCAGTACTACTGCGATGGCAAGGTCAGTACTACTTCGATGGCAAAGTCAGTACTACTGCCATAAACATAAGATTTCGCTGAGGGCGGAGCGAAAAAAAGTGACAGCGTGGCTGTCACTTCCAAAACCTATAGGTTATATCCAAAAAATCATCGCCCACGGCACGTTTGTAGAGACGCTGGTTGGTGGTGCGACTCTTCAGGCATCCCAGATGTTCGATATACGGGCCAAGTTTGATATAATCAAAATCGGCACGAGTGACCGAAGACGGTATGCGCGACCTTCCACTGTACCATGCCACCTTGAGCGTGGGATGCTCACGATGGATATGTCGGGCCAGCATGTTGACGTATGCCGGTTCGGCATCACCCCCCATCAGGCAGATGCAGGTGATGTCGGTGCCATAATCACTGATGAGACTGTCCATCTCCATGGGTGTGAGGGGCGTGCCGATGTCCTGCCACAGATACTGGCTGTGGCATCCCGGACAGCGGCAGGGACAACGGGAGATGTTGATGGAGAGAGTCACTTCATCGGGTATCTCCTGGAATACGATTCCTGTATTGACGTATTTCAACATAATGGAACAATATTGTCATCAATGACAGTTACATTCTGTCAGCCGTGGCATAATACCTGCGAGCGGCCTCCTCTTGTCGTGGAGTCGAGAAATTGCTGACACGTTTCAGATAGCCGATGATGCGGGTCATGTAATCCACATTCTTGCTGTGGCAATGAGGACACTCCTTGAGATAGCGCTTGTCGATATGTCCGCAATCGTTGCAGATGGTATTGGGGATGTTGAATGTAAAATAGTTGCACCCCTCCTTGGCCGCCACGCGCAGCAGCTGTCGGTATTGCGCCTGCGAGAGATGCTCGTCGAGGTTGGCATGAAGGGCAGAGCCGCCGGTGAGATGCTCGATATAAGGAGCACCGTGCATCTTGAACTTGTCAATGATGTTGAGCGAATCGTCCTCGACAATATAGAAATAACTGTTATAGCAGTCGCGTGGAACGAAATAACCGTCTTCCCTATCCCACTTGGCATGCTTCACGCCCACATTTTCGGCGGGAATCATCTCGCAGTTGAACATCACGTCCTTGGTGCGATACTGGCGGTTGTATTTCTCCACAATGCCAAGTATCGACTGCACGAAATGCAGGTAATCCGGATTGTCGGTAATCTTCAAGCCCATAAATTCGGCAGCCTCTACCAATCCGTTGATACCAATGGTAAGGTATTGACGGCCGATGTTGATATATCCGGCATCAAACAGCGGCAACATGCCATGTGCCTGCAATTCTTTCAGATTTTCGTTGTAGGCCAACTGCACCTTGTGCATGAGGTCGATGATGTCGGCCAGGAACACGGTATAATCCATGCCGTTGTTGACGGCATACTGCACACAACGGTTAAGATTGACGGTAAGTACGCTTTTTGAGCCCGTTGAAACGCCACCGGCACCCAACGTGTAACTGAAACCATTGTCTTGTATCTCGTTACGCAGACGGCAACAAGAGCTCAACGAATCGGCATTATCGCTCATATAGGTGAAGAACGAATGGCCCTCGGCATACATCTTGGCGGTAAAGTCGCCCCACTCCTTGTCGATCACGTCGCCGTCATTGCACAACAGTGCCATGGTCTCGACGGGGAAGGTGAGCACAGCCTTGGTGCGCTCCTGGTTGAACCATTTCATGAAACGTTTCTGCAACCAGTTCAATCCATCCCAATCGGGTTTTTCGCCGTTGGGGAAATAGAAATCGGCAAAAAGACTCTCGAAATAGGGTTTGTCATAATAGGCGATGTTCCAGAACACAGCCTGATAGTTGCGTGCACCTGTAGGTTGGTTGATGGAATATACGATCTGCTCAAAGCAATCGGTAATCACCTTATCTATTGTGCGCTTCTTGAGCGAGAGATCCACCACCTTGTCGGCCTCTTTCCAATAGTCCTTGCCATATTCCATACCAATGAAATAGTTCAGGTACATCAGAAATTCGGGAGTGGCACATGCGCCGCTCAACATGCTCGACACCATGAACACCATATTGACGAAACCGCCACAGAACGACTTGAGATTGGTGGGCGCAGTAGAGTTGCCGCCGATGGATGTCGTGCCGCCGATGAGCCAGGGGTACATGGTGATGGAGGCACAATAGTTGGCCAAGCTGGTTTCATCATTCTTATAGATAAAATGATGGGTCAGCAGGTCGATGTATCTGTCTGCAAGTTCTTTGCCATACATTTTCTTGATACGGTCGGTGAGCAGACGGCGGTTCAAGCGGATGAA
>SFEK01000144.1 GCA_004557285.1 Bacteroidales bacterium
CAGACTGGACTTGACTTCGTGTACAGTAATTCACAGCTCGAGTCGATGGGTGACATTACCATCAAGGCCACCAAAGAGCCAATAGGAGAAGTACTGAAGCGCATGTCGGCATCGACAGGCTTCACATTCAAGTTTGACAAAAACACCATCATCGTTCAGCAAGACAACAAGAAGACTGACGTGAAAATCGATGGTTATGTCGTAGGTGTCGTTACCGATGCCGATGGCAATCCACTGCCTGGTGTAACCGTCAAGTTTATGGAAAACAATTACGGTACCACTACAAGCAGTGACGGAAGATACCATCTGAACGCACGTGGCGTGTCTAAGGGTTCTATCAGTTTTTCGTTCATTGGAATGAAAAACAAGGTGGTAGCTTACAAGGGACAGAGCATCATCAACGTGGTTATGGATGAGGACAGCCACCTTATTGACGATGTGGTTGTGACCGGATATGGTACATACAACCGCGGACAGTATGTAGGTGCCGTATCACAGGTTAAGGCTGAGGACATCAAGATTGCCAACGAGTCGAGCATCGACCAAATGCTGCAGGGTGTTATCCCCGGTGTGTCGGTGGTAAACACCACTGGTAAGGTGGGTGGAACACCGAAAATTCGTATCCGTGGTACTTCTACCATTCTTGGCAATCAGGAACCCCTGTGGGTTGTAGATGGTGTGATACAGACCAATCCCACCCCAATACCAAACGACGCAAGCCCACTGTCGAGCGACATGGACGAGATGCTGCAGACCGCAGGTAACGCCATCTCGTGGCTTAACCCTGCCGACATCGAAACCATCACCGTGCTGAAAGATGCATCCGCAACCGCCATCTATGGATCTCAAGCAACCAACGGCGTGATTGTTGTTACCACCAAGAAGGCAAAAGCACAAACAGGAGTGAGCATAAACTATTCAGGCTCATTGTCAATAACACAGCGTCCATCGTATGGTCTCTACGACCTGATGAACTCACAGCAGTATATGGAGTTTAACCAACAGATGTATCACGACCGAAATGCCTATACCTACGAGGTGCTACCGATAGGTTATGCCGGACTCGTACAGAAACTGCACAACAAGACCATCACCCAGGAAGAATTTAACCAGGAGTTTCGCAACATGGAACAGATGAATACCGACTGGTTTGACCTTCTGTTCCGCACACCGGTGAGCACACAGCAGAACGTGAGCATCTCAAGTGGCAGCGAGAAGTTGCAGAGCCGTTTCTCGCTCGGTGTCAACAGTTCTCCTGGTGAGGCCAAGGGCAACGATATGTTCCAAGTGACAGCAAGTTCCAACAACACTTACCGCCCAACAAAAAACCTCTCAATAGACCTCTCCGTAAACGGAAGTTATCGCAAAGCCAACGACTTCTACTCAGGAGTAAGCCCATACGACTATGCTATGAACACCTCACGCGCCTTGCCTCTTTACAACGAGGACGGTTCGCTCTACTACTACCCAGTGTATGGCAATATCAGTTACTCGATACTCAACAAGCACTGCTACAACTACAACATCCTTAACGAACTAGACAACAGCGGTTCGCAGTCAGCGGTCACTAGTTTCCAGGCAAACCTCGGATTGCGTTGGAAGCTGCTGAAAAACGTGGAGTTCCAGGGCGACGCATCGCTGAGCCTCTCTTCGTCTAGAATGAAGTCGTGGGCAACAGAGTTCACAAATACCGTGTCACAGATACGTGGTTACGACATGGGTGAGGTACAGGCTAATTCAGAAGAAGAGCTATCGAGCCCACTGCCTTACGGAGGAATACTCAACAGTGCGACACAGCAGAATATAAACTACTCATTCCGTGGCGCCTTCGTCTATAACAACACCTTCGCAGAAAAGCATAGCGTGACGTTCAACATTGGTATGCAGGTAACATCTTATAAGTTCGACGGAGAGACAATGCTGCACTACGGCTATCAGAAATACCGCGGCGAGACATTCGCCACTGTGCCAGCACTCAGCGACCTGCACACAGTTACTGGATATAAGCCTTCAACTGACTTGCATGAACTAATGCGTCAAGGCTCCAGCATAACCAACACAAAGCAGAACCAACTCAGCGAGTATTTCACTGCCGTATACAGCTTCGACAACCGCTATGTACTGAACCTCAACGGACGTCTCGATGCGTCAAACCGTTTCGGTCAAGACGAGAACAAGCGTTTCAACCCGACACTCTCTTTCGGTGCCAAGTGGCGCATCGGCGAAGAGCCTTGGATGGACTGGGCAAGCTCATGGTACGATATGTTCGACATCTCCTTCTCTTACGGATGGAGAGGTAATTCCGTAACTGAGGTATCACCATACCTCATTGCCACCGACGGCGGCCTGCACACATACTTCAAGCAGTACTACCTGAAAATAAAGTCACTGCCTTATCCTGACCTCGGATGGGAGAAGACACGCGACTGGAACATCGGAGCCGACCTCTCGTTCTTCGACGGACGCTTGAGCGCAGGCTTCAACTACTACAACAAACGAAGCGATGTGCTCAGCTCGCGTGAGGTTTCAACCGAATACGGTGTGCAATCGGCTTATGTTAAGGGCACCATCATGAAAAACTACGGATATGAGTTTATCATCAGCGCCACTCCAATACGCACCAAAGACTGGACATGGTCTATCGCCTTCAACACCAGCAAGGACTACAACCGTGTGGAGAACAACGAGATAGTAAACCTTCCTAACGACTACCTCACAGGAGCAGCCATCGTGGAAGGCATGCCCTACGGCACCATCTACGCCTTTGACTTCGCAGGCTTGGATCCGGAGACGGGCTATCCCACTTTCAACGGACTTGACAAGGAAGAGAAGCCGGTAGACTTCCGCGAGTATCTCGTAGAAGCAGGATGCACCGAGCCCGATGTGGCTGGCGGTATAAGCACATCACTGCGATACAAGAATATCCACCTTCGCGCACAATTTGCAATGTCAATAGGCGCACAGGCTTATCTGCCCAACTATTTCGCCACAACAGGTGCACCACGTCCAGAACAAAACATGCCTACCTACATGCTTGACCGATGGCGTCAGCCGGGCGACGAACTTTTGACCGACATCCCATCCATTGCAGCAGGAAATCCAAACGACATTAATATTACACTGAAATATGGTTCCAACGGCGAATATTGGAGCAGCCCATACCAGATGTACAACTACTCAACCGCACGTATAGCCGACACCGACTTCATACGCTGCCGTTCGCTGTCACTTCAATACGACCTGCCGAAACCGGCACTTGCCACTTTAGGAATGCTTAATGCCTATATAACGGCAAGCCTCACCAACCCGTTCTTCATCGCCTTCGACAGCAAGTGGAACGGACGTGACCCCGAAACAGCCTCATGGCCGGCACGAAAGTCGTTCACGCTGGCACTAAATATCACATTCTAACACAATAATAATATAGTATACAACGTTATGAAGAATTATATATGGCTTTTGCCACTTGTTGCCTTACTTTTCGGCAGCTGCGGCGATTTTCTTGAAGAGGAGTCACAGAGCGAAGTGATACCAAAGTCGGCATCCGACTTCTCTGAACTGCTCATCGGTAGCGGTTATCCTGACAACTACGGACCCGACTTCTCATGGGTGGAATTTCTCGACGACGACTGCGAGGCTTATCTTGACCTCACAAGCTACGACGAGAACTGGAACCCGATAGACGGATTCTCTGGTAGTTCACAGGCCATCACTCCACTGCCTTTCTATTCATGGCAGCCATACATGATGGACCAGGACGGTTACGGCACACGCATAAACACGGTTGCAACATCCACAACCTACGCTCAGTTCTATAACAAGATAATGGGATGCAACGCAGTGCTCGACAACATCGACGAGGCAGTAGGTGCAAAGGAGACTCGCGACCGTGTGAAGGCGGAGGCGCTTGCCGTGAGGGCAATGCTCTACTTCCAGCTCGTAAACCTCTACGGCGAGCCTTACAACTACAACAAGAACGCACTCGGAGTGCCTCTGAAACTCGATGCGAATCTCTCAACCGAGGGAATTGCTCGGAGTACAGTGGCCGAAGCATACGAAAACGTTATATTGCCCGACCTGAAGAAGGCTGCAGAACTGATGGACCCATTGGAAATCATCTATAAGAACTATCGTGTGAACCAGCCTTCGATACATATCCTCCTCTCGCGCGTCTACCTCTTCATGGAACGCTATCAGGAGGCTGCCGATGAAGCTAACAAGGCACTCGCCATGGGCATAAGACTGATGAACCTGCCTACAGAACTCGAGGGAGCAATGGAAGGCAACTGGAGTTACAATCCGTTGGACTACAACAATCCTGAGGTATTATGGCTCTTTGGCACTGGCACACGAGCCGGAAACACTTGCTACTGGACAGGCCATGCTTCAGAATTCCGCGCCCTTTGGGATTCCAACAATGACTTGCGTTGGACATCTTACGGACTTGCACTTGAGTATTCGTCGGCTGTAATAAATAAACCTTATGGTACAAGCGGCCTTAGCCAGAACATCCGCACTGCAGAAGCTTGGCTCAACAAGGCAGAAGCAGAGGCTCTTCTTGGCAATACAGCAGAAGCTAACAAGGCGTTGGAAACGCTACGTAAGTCGCGCATAAAAGGCTATGAGCACACAACACTCAGCGGGGACGAACTACTCAAGGAAATACGCAATGAACGACGCAAAGAGTTCTGCTTTGAGGGATTCAGATGGTTTGACCTCCGCCGATACGGCATGCCGGAGATAAAGCACATCTATCGTGCAGAGGCTGGCGGTCCTAAACTTGTCTATACACTGAAAGAGAAAGACCCAATGTACACCCTGCCAATACCGCAGAGCGTATTTGAAAAAAATACAGAACTACAGCAAAACGACTGCCGCAACACAACTGAGCGCGTAGCTGTGAATGCAGAATAAAAGAGATAGAAATCACTCCCGAATATGAGCTTCCACAAAAAGGAGCATCGGATGCAGCAAATGCACGTATACTTAACTACTACAACAAGTATGGCTCGTATGTGGTTTACGACTTCAGTAACAAAGACGCATGGTGGCTCCAGGTAACGGGCAACTCACAAAGTGGCGGACGCACATATCACGCCACCACCGGCGACTTTAGCAATGTCGATGCAATGCTCGACTATATTGAAGACATCTGGCTTAAATATTTCAGCGACGACTTTCTGAAAAAGGGAGGAATGCCATACCGAGTGTTCCTTGCAGACTCTGTATACATGAAGCGCGACTGGGACGACGGAACTTTCATGATCACAACTCAGAACTATGCAATCAACGGCAACGGGCTCATCATCGGAGGCATGAACCAAGTGTCTACCATGGATGCCACCACGAAGAAGGCACGCAAGATAGAACTGTTCACCGCACTATGGGCTTACTACCGCGCACAGGGACTACTCAGCATTCCTAACGAATTCTATGCCGAGACCGACTACGTTACAAAACCAACAATGACAAAGGGACAGTGGGGCTACGAATACACAGCCGACGACATCGCTGCTCTCAGAAACCGCGGTTTTATGCCGAAGTATTCACAATACGGATATAGCGTATACGACGAGATATACATGAAATACTCGGACACATACGATACGTGGAACGGCAAAAGCGATAACGACATAAGGATTCTCGACTACGACTACTACATGACGCAGATATTCAATGCCACCGATGAGGCCGTCGCCGACTATCTCGCTTATCCTGCAGTAAAGAAGAAGTGGGACTGCCTAATAAACTTCTACAAGACGAACTACAGCATCGACCTTAGGGCGATAGCAA
>SFEK01000145.1 GCA_004557285.1 Bacteroidales bacterium
AAATCGGCACTCGGCGAAAACTTTTGCACAAAAACAGACGGGTTCCTACTTTTGCATTGTGAATTTTTAAACGAAACCGATCATGAAACAACAGGCACTCACGCTACTGATGCTCGCCGCCACCGCCTCGCCCCTGCTGGCACAAGAGGCCAAGACCTGGTCGCTCGACGACTGCATCAGCTATGCACTCGAAAAGAACATCCAGCTGCAGCAGAACAAGATTGCGCTGCAGGAGTCGGAGGTGGACGTGAAAACGGCCAAGGCCGCCCTCTTCCCCACCCTGTCGCTGAGCACCGCCCACACGTTGGTGAACCGCCCTTACCAGAAGCAAAGCAGCACGGTCAGCGGAACGGAAATCATCACCAGCAATGACAAGAACACCTACAACGGCAACTACAACCTCAATGCCCAGTGGACGGTGTGGAACGGGGGACGCCGGCTGAACAACATCAAGACGCAGCAGACGAACCGCGACATCGCCGGACTGGCCGTGGAGCAGACCGCCAACACGCTGCAGGAGGAAATCGCCAAGCTGTTCATCCAGCTGCTGTATGCCGACGAGTCGCTCCGCATCAACCAGGGGACCCTGGCCACCAGCCAGGCCACCTGCGAACGCGGACGCCAGCTCTACCAGGAAGGCAGCCTCTCGAAAGTGGACCTGGCACAGCTGGAAGCACAGGTCAGCAACGACCAGTACCAGGTGGTGAGCGCGGAAAGTGCGTTGCGCAACTACAACCTGCAGCTGAAGCAGCTGCTGGAACTGGACGGCGACACGGATTTCCAGCCCGAACTGCCGGAGCTGGGCGACGAGAAGGTCCTGCAGCTGCTGCCCGACCAAGCGGACGTCTATGCCGCCGCCCTGGCAGGACGGCCCGAAATACAGAGCAGCAAGCTGAGCATCGAGAACGCACAGCGTGCCATCTCAACCGCCAAGGCCAGCTTCCTGCCCACCATCAGCCTGTCGGCATCGAGCAGCAGCACCACCAACAGTGCCAGCACCAGCAACTGGGCGCAGCAGATGAAATACGGATGGAACAACATGGTGGGCATCAGCCTGAGCCTGCCCATCTTCGACGGCCGCTCCGCCAAGGGCAGCGTGCAGAAGGCCCACCTGCAGTACGACAGCAGCCTCTACGACCTCGAGAGCAAGCGCAAGGAACTCTATGCCACCATCGAGAGCCTGTGGCTGGACGCCCTCAACGCCCAGCAGCAGTTTGCCGCCGCCGATGCCAAGCTGAAAAGCAGCCAGACGAGCTTCGCGCTGACCAACGAGCAGTTCAGCCTGGGCATGAAGAACACCGTCGAACTGCTGACGGAAAAGAACAACCTGCTCAGTGCCCAGCAGCAACGGGTGCAGGCGAAATACATGGCACTGCTCGACCGTACCCTGCTTGACTTCTACGCAGGAAAAGAAATGAAACTCTAACCAACCGATTCAAAACAACACCTATTATAATATGAAAAAGAAATTTAGAATAATCTTTTCTACGGCCTTGTTTGCCGCAACCATCGGCACTGCCGTAAGCGCCGATGCCGCCGGCTACGTGCGTGACGGAAGAAAAATCAGTCTTGAGATTCCTCAGACAAGTAAGAACCAAGTGAAAGCCATGCGACTCACTGTCGTAAGCGACGACATCATTCGTGTTGAGGCCACTCCCGACGATGCCATCCCTACAAAGCGTAAAAGCCTCGTGGTGGTCAACCGTGAAGGAAAATACAAAGCCGATGTGAAGGAAGACTCACAGAACCTTATCGTCGAGACAGCAAAACTGAAAGTCACCGTCGACAAAAATAACGGACGCGTCACCTTCTTCGACAAAACCACTGGAAAGGTGTTGCTGAAGGAAGCTAACGGAAGCAAGACATTCACAAAATATATATCCAACCAGACAGAACTGCCGGAAAACTATCGACCAACATCGCCAGACGAGGTGAACTGGGGAAAGACAACTGACCTTAACAAACTCTCATTGGACGACCGTTCTGGCTACTCATGGAACGTAGTGTTCGACTCTCCAGCCGACGAGGCTTTCTACGGACTCGGACAGCATCAGTCGGAAGAGATGAACTACAAAGGACGCAACGAAGAACTCTTCCAGTATAACACAAAAGTGTCGATACCATTTGTGGTGAGCAATAAGAATTATGGTATTCTCTGGGACTCCTACTCCTACGGACGATGGGGCAATCCCAACAACTACCAGCAGCTACACCGCGCCTTCAGACTGTATGACAAAAACGGTAACCCAGGCTCGCTCACTGGTACTTATACTGAAGAGACAGGCAAGATAATTGAGCGTCGCGAAGACTCGCTCTACTATGAGCACTCTGGTGTCGTGGGACTTCTGCCGCAGGACATCAACCTCGGAAAGTCAAACGTCGTATATCAGGGAGAAATAGAGGCTCCAACCACGGCAAAATACCGTTTCATACTCTATTACTCGGGATATGTGAAGGTATATATGGGCGGACGCCTTGTTGTGCCAGAACGATGGCGCACGGCATGGAATCCCAATGCCTATAAGTTTGAAGTCGACCTGAAGAAAGGCGAACGTACTCCGCTGCGTGTGGAATGGCAACCCGATGGTGGAGTGGCATACTGTGGACTGCGTGCAGCCACACCACAGTCTGAAGCCGAGCAGAGCCGCATGTCTATCTGGGCTGAGATGGACAAGGAAATGGACTACTACTTCATTGCCGGCAACAGCTACGACGACGTGATCAAAGGCTACCGCTTCCTAACTGGACGTGCACAAGTGATGCCAAAGTGGTCGCTCGGATTCTGGCAGAGCCGTGAGAAATACAATACACAGGCTGAGGTGGAAGGTGTGCTCGGAGAGTTCCGCAAGCGTCAGATACCGGTCGACGTGATGGTACAGGACTGGCTCTACTGGGAAGAAGACAAGTGGGGCAGCTTCAAGTTCGACCCGAAGCGCTTCCCCGATCCTAAGGGCATGATTGACTATATCCACGACAACAATGCCCGCATACTTATCTCCCACTGGCCAAAGTACTATTCCTCTACCGACAACTACAAAGAGTTTGACAAAAACGGATGGATGTATCAGCAGGCCATAAAGGACAATATACGCGACTGGGTTGGCCCTGGCTATCTCGGCTCTTTCTACGACGCATACTCTGCAGGTGCGAGAAAACTATTCTGGCAGCAAATGCACGACAACCTCTACACCATTGGCATAGACTGCTGGTGGATGGACGCCTCAGAACCAAACGTACGCGACTGTACTCCAATAGAGTATCGTAAGTTGCTCTGTGGACCTACAGCCATGGGCACCAGCGACGAGTATTTCAATGCCTATTCAGTGGTTAACGCCGACGCCATCTACAATGGTCAGCGTTCTGTTGACAACAACAAGCGAGTACTGCTACTCACACGTAGCGGATTTGCAGGCGAACAACGCTTCTCTACCGCCACATGGAGCGGCGACATCGGTACACGATGGGAAGACATGCGAGCACAGATGACAGCTGGACTCAACTTCTCCATGGCAGGTGTTCCATTCTGGGGAATGGACCAGGGAGGCTTCTGCGTAGAGAACCGCTATGTGGCCGCTCAGAAACTTTTCGAGAAAAACGGATATGAAAATGAAGACCTCAAGGAGTGGCGAGAGCTCAACGCACGCTGGAACCAGTTTGGGTGCTTCATACCTCTCTATCGTGCTCACGGCCAGTGGCCATACCGCGAGGTATGGAACCTTGCACCCGAAGGTCATCCATGCTACAACTCCATCGTATATTATGACAAGCTCCGCTACCGCATGATGCCATATCTCTATTCTATGGCAGGCTGGGTGAACTATAAGGACTACACAATGTTGCGCGGCCTTGTTATGGACTTTGCCTCCGACGAGAAGGTGCTCAACATCGGCGACCAGTGGATGTTTGGTCCAGCCTTTATGGCATGTCCGGTGGGCACCTACAAGGCTCGTTCTCGCGACGTTTACTTCCCAAAACAGTCGGCATGGTACGATCTCTATACCGGCAAGCGCTATGAAGGCGGCAAGACCGTCTGCGTATCAGCTCCATACGAGAAGATGCCTGTCTTTGTGCGCGAAGGTTCCATCGTTCCTTTCGGCCCTGAGATTCAGTGGAGCGACGAGAAGAAGCCCGAACTCATCAACCTTTACGTCTATACCGGATCCAACGGCGAGTTTGAACTCTACGAAGACGAAGGCGTAAACTACAACTATGAGAAAGGCAAGTCGTCGAAGATTCTCTTCCAGTGGGACGATGCCTCTAAGACCCTCACCATCGGTGCCCGCCGCGGCTCGTTCAACGGCATGCTGAAGACACGCCGCTTCAATGTCGTTCTTGTCACTGACGGCACACCACTCAACCTCGACAATCCGCAAGGCAAACTGGTGCAGTACAACGGCAAGGCTCTCACAGTGAAGATGTAATTAGAGTTGAGCACATGCGAAACTCTTAAGTAAATAATAGATGAAGTGATGTCAGCTATTACTAGTATACGCGTGATAATTTTTATTTTATCTGTCATCTGTCACTATTATAATATAACCAATTAGTACATAGACGTTTAGCATGGTGACAGAATGGTGACAGACGATTTTGTCTGTCACCATTCCTTTCCGCAAAACGTCATCGTGGAGACGCTTACAATGACGAAAGATAGCGGAAGTCGCATGGTAAGCATTGCGGAAGAACTGAAAACTCCCTAACTTTTGGTACGACTGTACCATAGACTTGTATCACGGTTGTTCCATAGCTTTTGGGACGTCCGTTCCATGACTATAGTGACGAGTGTTCCATAGTTATGGGACGGTCGTGATACTAGTTATGGAACAACTGTCCCAACAGCTTTCCTTGCTTATTGTCAGTATG
>SFEK01000146.1 GCA_004557285.1 Bacteroidales bacterium
TCATGCTTGTCGTGTTGGGCGTTGTTGCCTGGCATGGCAGTGAGACAACAGCAGCTTTGTTGGCTCTTTGTGCTCTTGTCCCCTACTATTTTGTCGTTTATTTGCTGAGAGACAAATTGCGTTCCAGACTCACTTTTCAGATAGACCCGATGTCGGTGAGCAAACAGCAGACCGATAGGGGATAAAATGTATATGGATAAATAATCTTTAACTAAAACAAATACAAAAAATTATGAACTTTATTTTAATTGCAGTAATTGTTCTTGGCAGCATCGCATTGGTGTCTTCGGTGATACTGTATGTGTGCTCCAAGAAATTTGCTGTTCATGAAGACCCACGTTTGGCACAAGTGACAGCGGTATTGCCCGGTGCCAACTGTGGTGGATGTGGCTATCCTGGATGCGGCGGAATGGCAGCCGCATTGGTGAAAGCTGCTGATGGAGGTTCTCTCGACGGACTGATGTGCCCTGTGGGTGGTGCTGCTGTGATGGAGCAGGTGGCCGACCTTCTGGGTATGGCTGTTGCCAACACCGAACCTCAAGTGGCTGTTGTACGTTGCAACGGCACGTGTGAAATGCGTCCACGCATAGCCCGTTATGATGGTTTGCGCACCTGTACTGCCATGAATGCCTGCGGTGCGGGAGAAACCGGTTGTGGCTACGGCTGCTTGGGTTGTGGCGACTGTGTGAATGCTTGTGCTTTTGGTGCCATTGCCATTAATCCGGAAACGGGTTTGCCAGAAGTTGACGAAGAAAAATGTACCGGTTGTGGAGCTTGTGCCAAAGCATGTCCCCGCCATGTCATCGAGTTGCGCAAGAAAGGCCTTAAAGGTCGCCGTGTCTATGTGCGCTGTGTGAACAAGGACAAGGGAGCCGCTGCCATGAAGGCTTGCAAGTCGGCATGTATCGGCTGTGGCAAGTGCCAGAAGGAATGTAAGTTTGATGCCATTACCATTGAGAACAATCTCTCTTATATTGATTTTAACAAATGCCGTATGTGTCGCAAGTGTGTCGATGCATGTCCTACCCATGCCATTGTGGCTGTCAATTTCCCGGCACCCAAACCACGCCCTGCTGAGGCCAAGGCAGAAAACACTAATGTAGAACCAAAACAGGAGGAGGCAAAAGCATGAAACTGAGAACATTCAGAATAGGCGGCGTTCACCCCGAAGAGAACAAGCTGTCAGCGGAATCGGCAACACAGGTGGCAAAACTGCCACAGCAGGCCATTTTCCCCTTGTCACAACATATCGGTGCTCCCGCCAAGCCAGTAGTTAAAAAGGGAGATAAAGTAAAGGTAGGTACGCTGCTGGCCGAGGCCGGCGGTTTTGTATCTGCTCCAATCTATTCGTCGGTATCAGGCACGGTGTTCAAAATTGATGAGGCCATCGATGCTACCGGTTATCGCAAGCCTGTGATTATCGTCAAGGTTGAAGGTGACGAATGGGAGGAGAGCATCGACCGTTCCGACAAGTTGGAAAAGCTTGCAGACCATCCCGAACTCACTCCAGAGGAGATTGTAGAGCGCATCAAGAAAGCAGGTGTTACAGGTATGGGTGGTGCAGGATTTCCCACCTTCATCAAACTCTGTCCTCCGCCTACAGCCAAAGCAGAGTGTGTAATTCTCAATGGCGTGGAATGCGAGCCATACATTACCTCTGATTATCGACTGATGTTGGAACATGCCGATGAAATCCTTGTTGGTCTTGACCTCTTGATGAAGGCAGCCAAGGTAACCAAAGGCTACATTGGTATCGAAGACAACAAGCCCAAGGCCATTGCTCTTTTTGAAGAGAAAACAGCCAATAATCCACAAGTGGAGATTGTTCCTTTGGCCAAGAAATATCCCCAGGGTGGCGAGAAGCAGCTGGTTGACGCTGTCATCAGTCGTCAGGTGCCTGCACCTCCTGCCATTCCGGTTAATGTAGGTGCCATTGTGCAGAATGTCGGTACTGCATTTGCCGTTTATCAGGCCGTAATGAAAAACAAACCATTGTTTGAACGTTACACCACGGTGACCGGAAAACGACTGGCCAAGCCCGGCAACTTCCTGGTTCGTATGGGAACACCGATGATAGACCTCATCAATGAATGTGGAGGTATGCCTGAAGGCGACAACAAGTTGCTTGCCGGTGGACCAATGATGGGCAAGGCCCTTACTTCTGTTGAAGTGCCCATCTGCAAGGGTACCAACAGTGTGACCATATTGAGTGACGATGATGCCAAGCGCAAAACCCCACAGCCCTGCATCCGTTGTGCTAAATGTGTAAGTGCTTGTCCTATGGGACTTGAGCCTTATCTGCTGGCAACAGCCAGTGCCTTGCACGATTGGGATAGGGTAGAGGCTGCCGACATCACCTCGTGCATCGAGTGTGGCTCATGCCAGTTCACCTGTCCTGCCCACCGTCCTATGCTCGACAACATTCGTTTAGGTAAATCAACCGTCATGGGTATCATCCGCGCCCGTAACGCAAAAAAATAATCCATCCTACCTTCTTGTCAATATATATAAGATAAGGTGAATGGTAAACAAACAAATTAAGAAAAATGAGTAAATTAATAGTATCATTGTCTCCCCACGCTCATGGAAATGACAGTGTGGAACGCAATATGTATGGTGTCATCATCGCGCTGATTCCTGCGCTGTTGGTGTCGCTGATTGGCTTCGGACTCGGTTCGCTGGTCGTTTTGGCTTCGAGTATTGCAGCCTGTGTGTTTTTTGAATGGAGCATCACCAAATACATTTTGAAGAAGGAACCCACCATTCTTGATGGGTCGGCCATCCTTACCGGCTTGTTGTTGGGCTTCAACCTGCCTTCCAACCTTCCTGTGTGGATTATCCTTATTGGTGCTTTGGTAGCCATTGGCATTGGCAAAATGTCGTTTGGCGGTTTGGGCTGCAACCCTTTCAATCCTGCATTGGTAGGTCGTTGCTTCCTTCTTGTGTCTTTCCCTGCACAGATGACTTCTTGGCCTACAACAGGTCAGCTCACCTCTTATATTGATGCCCAGACGGGTGCCACTCCTCTTTCTCTGATGAAGCAGGCCATCAAGACTGGCGATGCAAGTGTATTGGAGCAGTTGCCCAGCAGCTTGAACATGATGATAGGTTTTCCTGACACCTGTCAGACCGGTGCTGGATGTCTTGGTGAGATTTGTGGCATAGCCCTGCTTTTGGGTTTGGCATATATGCTGTGGAAGAAAATCATCACCTGGCATATCCCGGTAAGTATTCTTGCCACCGTTTTTGTGCTGAGTGGCATTCTTCATCTCTCCATGCCTTATTATGCCGATCCCGTGTCTGTGCTTTTCAGCGGCGGTCTGATGTTAGGTGCCATCTTCATGGCTACTGATTATGTCACCTCTCCCATGACCTATAAAGGACAAATCATCTATGGCATTGCCATTGGTGCTTTGACTGTGGTTATCCGCAACTGGGGTTCTTATCCTGAAGGTATGTCATTCGCCATTCTGATTATGAATGCGTTTACTCCGTTAATCAACACTTATATCAAGCCAAAACGTTTTGGCGAAACTGTCAAGGAGGGCAAGAAATGAAAAAGTTAGAATCTTCTATCACCAATATGGTGCTCGTTTTGGTGGGCATTGCACTCATCACGGGCAGTATTTTAGCCTATGTCAACCACATTACCGAAGGTCCTATCAAGGTGCAGGCTGAAAAGACGCTTGCCGATGGCATCAAGGCTGTGATGGGCGGCGTTGAACTCACCGTAGCCAAAGACGACACGGTAAAACAAACCATTAAAGGCAAGGAAGCGGTGTTTGTCATCCACAAGGCCGTTGATGCCAACAAGCAAGACTTGGGTTGTGCCATCGAGAGCACTACCGGAGGTTTTGGCGGCGACTTGAAAGTGCTGGTGGGTTTTGATGTCGAAGGCAACATCTTGGGATATACCATTTTGCAACATGCCGAGACCCCTGGTTTGGGAGCCAAGGCCGACAAGTGGTTCCAAAAGGGTGGAAAAGGCGACATCATAGGCAAGAACCCCGGTCGTGACAACCTCGTTGTCAGCAAAGACGATGGAAAGATTGATGCCATCACCGCATCAACCATTACGAGCCGTGCTTTCCTGTTGGCTGTTACCCAGGCTTACAACGCTTATAAGCAGCTTCCCAACGATGGAATGACATCAGCCACAGCGAAACAAAAATAATAACCCCACTAAAATGTCGAAGAGATTATGAATTCAATAAAAATATTGCTTAATGGCATCATCAAGGAGAATCCCTGTTTTGTGTTGCTTCTTGGTATGTGTCCTACGCTGGCTACCACGACATCAGCCATCAACGGCTTGTCAATGGGCTTGGCGACAATGTTTGTGCTGATTTGCTCAAACATTGTGATATCATTGATTAAGAACCTTACCCCCGACAAGGTGCGCATCCCCGTGTTCATTGTGGTCATCGCATCTTTCGTTACCATTCTCCAGATGGTGATGCAGGCGTTTGTTCCTGCCATCTATGCCACCTTGGGTCTTTACATTCCGCTGATTGTGGTCAACTGTCTGATTCTTGGACGTGCCGAGGCTTTTGCTTGTAGCCACAATGCCGGCGAGAGTCTGCTCGATGGAGTGGGAATGGGACTTGGTTTCAGTCTTGCCCTGACAGTGCTTGGTGCTGTTCGTGAGATTTTGGGTGCCGGTTCAATCTTTGGCTTTGTGTTGCTTCCTGAGACAAGCAACATGCTGCTCTTTGTATTGCCTCCTGGTGCATTCATCACCTTGGGTTATCTTATTGCAATCGTAAACAGATTTAAGAAAGCATGATTATGGAATACATATTGATTTTTATTTCAGCGATATTTGTGAACAACATCGTGTTGTCACAATTCTCTGTGGCATTCGTGCTCACGCTGGCCACCATCGTCACCTATCTTGTACAGACATTCCTGCTCAATCCTTTCGGATTGCAGTATCTGCAGACCATCACTTTCATCCTGGTCATCGCATCGTTGGTGCAGATGGTCGAGATTATCCTGAAAAAGGTGTCTCCTGCCCTCTATCAGGCATTGGGCATATTCTTGCCGCTGATCACCACCAACTGTGCTGTGCTTGGCGTGGCCATCCTTGTCATTCAGAAAGACTTCTCGCTCATCCAGAGTGTAGTTTACGCATTCTCAACTGCCATTGGCTTTGCATTGGCATTGACCGTGTTTGCCGGTATCCGCGAACAGCTGGCCCTTGTCAACATTCCTAAAGG
>SFEK01000147.1 GCA_004557285.1 Bacteroidales bacterium
TAATTAATTAGTTCTTATAGTTACGGGTCTGTACCTTAATAGCCTCATACTCAAGAGGTTCCTTGATGAGTTCAGGGGCTTTTTCATCTGAGCCCTGATACTCCCAGCATCCCACATAGAAGAAGTTGGCATCGTCGCGCTTTGCCTCACCCTCTTCAGTCTGATGTTCCTCACGGAAGTGTCCACCGCAGCTTTCCTCACGGTGAAGGGCATCGTAGGCGATCAGCTCACCCATGGTGATGAAGTCGCGCAGGTGGATGGCCTTGTCGAGCTCCACGTTAAGTCCTTCCTTGCTGCCGGGGATAAACAGGTTGCTCTCAAATTCCTTGCGGAGTTTCTTCAGCTTGTCGAGAGCGGTTTCAAGACCCTGCTTGGTGCGGCCCATACCAACATATTCCCACATGATGTGACCCAGTTCCTTGTGGATAGAGTCAACCGAACGCTTGCCCTTGATGTTCATCAGCTTGTCAATGCCTGCTGCAACAGATTTCTCTGCTTCAACAAACTCGGGAAGGTCGATGGACAGACGAGGCCATATTTCCTGGTCGGCAAGATAGTTCTGGATGGTGTAAGGCAATACGAAATAACCGTCGGCCAAACCCTGCATCAGCGCAGAAGCACCCAAGCGGTTGGCACCGTGGTCGGAGAAGTTGCACTCACCGATGGCGAAGAGGCCGGGGATGGTGGTCATCAACTCATAGTCAACCCAAATACCACCCATGGTATAGTGGATGGCGGGGAATATCATCATGGGGTTATAATATTTCACTCCATTGATTTCGTTGGCCAGCTCACCGGGATTGACGTCGGTAATCTCCTCATACATATCAAAGAGGTTGCCATAACGCTGCAGAATGGTGTCAATGCCAAGACGCTCGATACTCTCTGAGAAGTCGAGGAATACGGCCTTGCCGGTGTTGTTTACACCATAACCCTTGTCGCAACGCTCTTTGGCAGCACGGCTGGCCACGTCGCGGGGAACAAGGTTACCGAATGCGGGATAGCGGCGCTCCAGATAATAGTCGCGGTCTTCCTCTGGAATATCACTGCCTTTCTTGGTTCCTGCCTGCAGGGCCTTGGCGTCTTCAATCTTCTTGGGCACCCAGATACGGCCGTCATTACGCAACGACTCTGACATCAAAGTCAACTTCGACTGCTTGTCGCCGTGAACAGGGATACATGTGGGGTGAATCTGCACATAAGAGGGATTGGCAAAATATGCGCCCTTGCGATAGCAAGCCATGGCAGCTGAACAGTTGCAGCCCATAGCGTTGGTTGACAAGAAATAGGTATTGCCATAACCACCGGTGGCGATGACCACGGCATTGGCAGAGAAACGCTCCAGCTTGCCGCTGACAAGGTTCTTGGCGATGATACCACGGGCACGGCCATTGACGATAACCACGTCTTCCATCTCATAGCGGGTGTAAAGACGCACCTTGCCATCGTTGACCTGCTTGCTGAGCGACGAGTAGGCACCAAGCAGAAGCTGCTGACCGGTCTGACCCTTGGCGTAGAATGTGCGCGATACCTGTGCACCGCCAAATGAACGGTTGGCCAACATGCCGCCATACTCACGGGCAAAGGGAACACCCTGGGCAACACACTGGTCAATGATGTCGTTAGACACCTCGGCAAGGCGATAAACATTGGCTTCGCGGGCACGATAGTCGCCACCCTTTACCGTATCATAAAACAAACGATACACAGAGTCGCCGTCATTCTGATAGTTCTTTGCAGCATTGATACCTCCCTGTGCGGCAATAGAGTGAGCACGACGGGGAGAGTCTTGAATACAGAAGTTATATACATTGAAACCCATCTCACCAAGTGAAGCGGCAGCAGAGGCACCTGCCAGACCTGTACCTACAACGATAACGTCGAGCTTCAGCTTGTTCTTGGGGTTCACCAGTCTCTGGTGAGCTTTATAATTTGTCCATTTCTCAGCCACAGGGCCTTCTGGAATCCTTGAATTTAATTGTTTTGCCATAATTATCAGTATGATTTAATTATGAATGATTGATAAATGATTTAGTAACAACAGCACAAGCTGGGAGCACATCCAAATGCGAATGCCAACACTACAACGAGGAAACCGAGCATGAGCAGGGTGCTGTAAACAATGCCGATAACCTTCCAGCGGTTGTACCATACCTTACCGCTCCATCCGAGTGTATGCATGGCACTCCAGAAACCATGAGAGAGGTGGAACCAAATTGCCACAAGCCAGATGACATAGAGCACTACATAAACAGGGCAAGCAAAGGTGTCCTTGATGTAAGCGAAACCATCAGCAGGATCATGGGGAACTGCAATACCTGTCAATTCGGCAAACATCATGTTGTACCAGAAATTGAACAAGTGGAGCAACAGACCCAGAATGATGATCAGGCCCAGTACCAACATGTTCTGAGAAGCCCACTCAACCTTGCCAGGACGGGTGGTGATGGCATAACGCTCTGCGCCGCGAGCACGACGATTCTGCATCGTCAGCAAGAAGGCATAGACAATGTGGATGACAGCAAGGGCTGCAAGCCCAAGTGTAGCCACAAGCGCATACCAGTTAGCTCCTAAGAACTCACAAATCAAATTGTAGGCTTCGCCCGAGAAAAGGGCTGCCACGTTCATTGACATGTGGAACGTCAAGAACAGGATAAGCGCAACGCCTGTTACAGACATCACGACTTTCCTTCCAATAGATGAATTACATAACCACATAAATGATTGGAATTTAATGATTTAATTGTATTTGATTAAAAAATGTTTCTCGTTGCTGGCAGCCTTACGACTGCACGACTTTACCTAATATTAGGTATAAGGCACCCATATTGGCTGCAAATATACTTCATTTTAATGATAAATCAAAGTATTTCATCAAAAATTCATTTTTATTTCTTACTTTTGCGCAAAAATACGAAAAAAAGACCTGATCCAAGGCTCTTCATGAGCCATTGGTCGAAACAAAACTAAATCTTTACGATATATGTTATTGAAATACGACGTGATTGTGGTGGGCGGCGGCCATGCGGGATGTGAAGCGGCAACGGCAGCGGCCAACATCGGCGCAAAGACATGCCTCGTCACCATGGACATGAACAAGATTGCCCAAATGAGTTGCAACCCTGCCGTGGGGGGCATAGCCAAAGGGCAGATCGTGCGTGAGATTGACGCCCTGGGAGGACAAATGGGACTGGTCACAGATGCCACCTCTATACAGTTTCGCATGCTCAACCGGTCAAAAGGCCCAGCGGTGTGGAGCCCAAGGGCGCAATGTGACAGAGAAAAATTCATCGGGCAATGGAGAAAGACGCTCGACGCCACTCCCCTACTCGACATCTGGCAAGACCAGGTATGCGAACTGATCACCCGACAGCACGAGGTGGTGGGTGTCAGAACCATCTGGGGAGTGGAACTGCATGCCAAAAGCGTGGTGATAACCGCAGGTACATTCCTCAACGGGTTGCTGCATGTGGGGAAACATCACCTGCCAGGTGGAAGAATGGCCGAACCGGCAGTGGAGCATCTCACAGCAAGCATCACTGGTTTGGGCATCAGGCATCAACGGATGAAGACAGGAACGCCTGTGCGCATCGACCGCCGTTCAGTACATTTTGAGGATATGGAAGAGCAGCCCGGCGAACTGGACTTCCACCAGTTCAGTTTTATGGGCAAGAGCAAAACACTGAAACAACTGCCTTGCTGGACTTGCAACACCAACCCTGAAGTGCACCGCACCTTGCTCGAGGCCATCGACGACTCTCCTTTGTATAATGGACAGATACAAAGCATCGGACCAAGATATTGCCCTTCGATTGAGACCAAACTCACCACATTTCCCGACAAAGGGCAACACCCACTGTTTTTGGAACCAGAGGGAGAAGACACCAACGAGATGTATCTGAACGGCTTCTCGTCGAGCATGCCCATGGAGGTGCAAATCGAGGCGTTGAAAAAAATCCCGGCTTTTCGCGACGTGAAAGTCTATCGTCCTGGATATGCCATCGAATACGACTTCTTCGACCCCACCCAACTGAAACATTCGCTGGAATCAAAGATGGTCGATGGTTTGTACTTTGCGGGACAGGTGAACGGAACCACGGGCTACGAGGAGGCTGGCGGACAGGGCTTAGTGGCCGGCATCAATGCCGCACTGAGATGTGCAGGCAACCAACCATTCATCATGCACCGTGACGAATCTTATATTGGTGTGCTCATCGACGATCTTGTCACCAAAGGCGTGGACGAACCTTACCGCATGTTTACCAGTAGAGCAGAATACCGCATCCTGCTCCGACAGGATGATGCAGATGCTCGTCTCACAGCAAAAGCTTATGCACTGGGACTGGCAACAACCGAGCGTTATCAATGGTGGACAGAGAAGAAACAATGGATGGACCACCTGATCAATTTCTGCAACACTACTGCGGTGAAACCAAAGGATGTAAATTCGGCACTCGAAACATTGGGCACCACTCCACTGCGCGAAGGCTGCAAAATCAGCGACCTGGTGGGGCGTCCACAACTCAACTTGTACAAACTTTCCTTGATTATCCCCGAACTGAAGGAACAGCTGGATTTGCCCGAAAACCGCAAAGAGGAAATCGCAGAAGCAGCTGAAATCAAAATCAAATAGAAAGGTTACATCGAAAGAGAGAAAATGGTGGCTGAAAAGATGCACCGACTGGAAAACATCAAAATCAGAGGCGTGTTCAACTATAGCGAAATGCAACAGCTTTCTACAGAGGCTCGTCAAAAACTATCGAAAATCAATCCCGAAACATTGGCACAGGCAAGCAGAATACCTGGT
>SFEK01000148.1 GCA_004557285.1 Bacteroidales bacterium
CCAAAATCTCTTGTACAGTTCGGAAAAAAACACTATTTTTGCCCAAACAAAATATTAAAACAAATGGAATTTCACTTTCTTGGCATTGCCATCGCCGTATCTTCGTTCCTGATTATCGGTATATTCCATCCCATCGTGATCAAAACCGAATATTACAGCGGCACGAAATACTGGTGGACATTCCTTGTGGCTGGCATCATCTGCCTCATCGCCGCACTGACGGTGGCCGATGCTTTCTGCTCTTCCCTGCTGGGCATTGTAGGCGCATCGTCACTATGGTCAATCAAGGAACTGTTTGAGCAAAAAGAGCGAGTAAGCAAGGGATGGTTTCCAATGAACCCAAAAAGAAAAGACGACTACAAGTAAAGGGCAACTGCACTCATGAAAACAACCCTTATCATGGTGGGCAAAACCACCAACAAGATGTACAGCGAGGCGATTGACGACTATTGCAGGCGCATCGGCCACTACACTCCCTTCAACATCAAGGTGATACCCGAACTGAAAAACGCCAAAAGCCTGAGCGAAAGCCAGCAGAAGGAAAAAGAGGGCGAACTCATCCTCAAAGCCATCGAAGACAAAAGCACAGTGGTGCTGCTCGATGAACACGGCAAGGAAATGAGAAGCGTGGAATTTGCCGCATGGCTCGAAAACAAACAGCAAACCGCCCGTCAACTCACCTTTGTCATCGGAGGACCTTACGGCTTTGCACAAAGCGTTTACGACAGGGCCGACGGCAAAATGTCGCTCTCTCGCATGACTTTCTCCCACCAGATGGTGCGTCTCGTTTTTGTGGAACAGGTTTACCGTGCCTGCACCATCATCAAAAATGAACCATATCACCACGAGTGAAAAGCATGCAAAACACACATCTGGCCATACACGGAGCAAGGCGCTTGAACAAGCTACGGGGCTACACCCTTCAACCAAGACATCAATGTTAAACCAATGGTGGGCAATCGCATGTTGCACCACCGCAAACAAACGAAATATATGGAAAAAACCTGGAGATGGTTCGGCAGGAACGACAAGATTACCCTGGCGATGCTAAAACAAATCGGAGTGGAGGGCATTGTAACCGCCCTGCACGATGTGCCCAACGGAGAAGTGTGGACACGGGAAAAAATACGCGACTTGAGAGAATACATCGAAAGCTACGGCATGAGATGGTCGGTGGTGGAAAGCCTGCCCGTATGCGAAAGCATCAAATATGCGGGACCCGACCGTGACGAACTGATAGAGAAATACAAAGAGAGCCTGAAAAACCTGGGACTGGAGGGTGTACACACCATTTGCTACAACTTCATGCCTGTGCTCGACTGGGCACGCACCGACTTGGCACACCCCAACCCCGATGGCACCAGCAACCTGTATTTCAGCCATGCTCAGTTTGCCTATTTCGACTGCTACATCCTCAAACGCGAAGGTGCCGCCGCCGACTACAGCGCAGAAACCATGGCTGAAGTGGAGCAACTCAGAAAGACCATGACTCCTGAAGATGACCACCGGTTGGTGGAGAACATCATCGTGAAGACACAGGGATTCGTCAACGGCAACATCACCGAAGACGACGAACATCCCGTGGAACTGTTCCGGCAGCTGCTCGACCTCTACAAGGGCATCACCAAAGAGCAGCTCCGCGAAAACATGAGATATTTCCTCAGCGCCATCATGCCCACCTGCAACGAATATGGCATGTATATGTGCGTACACCCCGACGACCCACCATTCCCTATCCTGGGATTGCCGCGCATCGTCACCAACGAAGAAGACATCGACTGGATGCTCAACGCTGTTGATGACCCGCACAACGGTATTACCTTCTGCGCCGGCTCACTCTCTGCAGGGGCACACAACAACGTGCCTGAAATGGCACGCAAATACGCCACCCGCACATGGTTTGTGCACATGCGCTCATGCAAGGTATTTGACAACGGCGACTTTACCGAAGCATCACACCTTGGCGGACGTGCCGACCTCATCTCGCTGGCCCGAACCTTCGAACAGGTCAATCCGCAACTGCCCATGCGCGTGGACCACGGCCCCAACATGCTGGGCGACCTCGACCGCGGCTACAATGCAGGCTATACCTTCCTGGGCAGAATGTTTGCCATGGGACAGGTGCAGGGCATTCTGGCCACCGTACAAAGAGAACTACAAGAAAACAAACAATAAAAATATATGAACAACCTTTTTAATATCAAAGATTATGTGGTGGTCATCACCGGCGGCACAGGAGTGCTCGGACGGACCATCGCCAAATATCTCGCACAGAATGGGGCCAAAGTCATCATCCTTGGTCGCAAAGAAGAAGTGGGCAACCAAATCATCGCCGAAATCAAGGCTGAAGGATTTGAAGCCGAATTCATGAAAACCGATGTGCTCAACCAAGATGCCGTTCAGAAAAACTGTGACGACATTCTGGCCAAATACGGACGCATAGACACACTGCTCAATGCGGCAGGAGGCAACATGCCTGGAGCTGTCATCGCCCCCGACGGCAATTTCTTCGACCTCAAGATTGAAGATTTCCAAAAAGTGCTCAACCTCAATCTCACCGGCACCGTCATCCCCACACAGGTGTTCCTCAAGCCTATGGTGGCACAGGGCAAAGGTTCAATCATCAACTTCTCGTCAATGGCAGCATTCCGCCCCATCACCCGTGTTTGCGGATATGCCGCAGCCAAGGCCGGCATCAGCAACTTCACCGAATTCATGGCTACCGAATGTGCCAAGAAATTTGGTGAGGGCATACGTGTCAACGCCATTGCACCTGGCTTCTTCATCACCGAACAGAACAGGGCATTGCTCACCAATCCCGATGGCACATATACACAGCGCGGCAACGACGTCATCCACCAGACACCCTTTGGAAGAATGGGCGACCCAGAAGAACTCTGCGGCACAATACATTACCTGATGAGCGATGCAGCCAAATTCGTTACAGGAACAGTGGCTGTGGTCGATGGCGGATTCAACAGCTTTGCCATGTAAAGAATATAGAAATGGACTTTCAAGAAATTTTTATAAACTTTAACCCAGATTTATGGCCTACTACACTATAAAATATTAACTTTGCAAACATAAAAAAACAATACATTAATTCTATAAAAACAAGTCATGAATAAATTACAATCTTTAAACAAGAGGACTGCGCCCAAAAGCGTGATGCCCGAGAAAATCATCCAGTTTGGTGAAGGTAACTTTTTGCGTGCCTTCGTAGATTGGATCGTATGGAACATGGATCAGAAGACCAACTTCAACGGCAGCGTTGTTGTGGTACAGCCTATAGATCGTGGTATGGTTGACTGGCTCAACGGCCAGGACTGTCTCTATCACGTTAACCTGCAGGGACGTCTCAACGGAGAACCCGTCAACTCTCTGGAGCGTATAGATGTCATCAGCCGTGCACTGAACCCCTACTCTCAGAACGCCGCTTTCATGGCACTTGCCGAACAGCCCGAAATCCGTTTCGTCATCTCCAACACCACAGAGGCTGGTATCGCTTTTGACGACTCTTGCAAATTCACCGATGCCCCTGCATCTTCATATCCCGGCAAACTCGTACAGCTGCTTTACCACCGTTTTGAAACCTTTAACGGCGACCCCAAGAAAGGTCTCATCATCATGCCTTGCGAGCTGATTTTCCTCAACGGACACCACCTCAAGGAGTGCATCTACAAATATATCGAACTGTGGAAAGAAGACTTCGGTGCCAACTATCAGGCTTTCAAAGACTGGTTCACCAACTATTGCTATGTTTGCGCCACACTGGTTGACCGCATCGTTCCCGGATTCCCCCGCAAGGAGATTGCCGACATCCAGCAGAAAGTGGGCTACAAGGACAACCTCGTTGTTCAGGCCGAAATCTTCCACCTCTGGGTTATCGAGAAACCTGAGAACATGTCTATCGAAGAATTGCGTGAAGAGTTCCCCGCAGAAAAGGCTGGTCTGCATGTGCTCATCGCCGAGAGCGAAAAGCCTTACCACGAGCGCAAGGTGACATTGCTCAACGGTCCTCACACCGTGCTCTCTCCCGTGGCTTTCCTCAGCGGTGTAAATATCGTGCGCGATGCTTGCAACCACGAGGTTATCGGCAAATACATCCACAAAGTACAGTTTGAGGAGCTCATGGAAACCCTCAACCTGCCGATGGACGAGCTCCGTCAGTTTGCAGGCGACGTGCTTGAGCGTTTCAACAACCCATACGTTGACCACCAGGTAACAAGCATCATGCTCAACTCATTCCCCAAATTCTGCGCACGCGACCTGCCAGGAGTAAAGACTTACCTGGAGAGAAAGGGCGAACTGCCACAGGGCTTGGTATTCGGTCTGGCAGCCATCATCACCTATTACAAAGGTGGCAAACGTGCCGACGGTGTTGACATCGTGCCCAACGATGCTCAGGACATCATGGATCTGCTCAAAGAGCTTTGGGCCACAGGAGACACCCAAAAGGTTACCGACGGTGTGCTTGGTGCAACCTCTATCTGGGGCGAAGACCTGCACAGCGTGAAGGGTCTGGCCGAATTGGTCAAGAAAGACCTCGACCTGATTCAAGAAAAAGGAATGCTCGAAGCAGTCAAGACAATCCTTTAAGGTTCAGCATTTTAGCCGATCGCTTAAAACGAATGATATCAACCAGGCTCCGCAAAGCGAAGCCTGGTTTTTTTATGTCCACGCCATTTTTTCCTGACTTCATCACTTTTCTGCGCCATCACATAGCGCAGAATGAAAATCAGTGAGTTACGTAAAATAATAGGGTGGTTTTGGGTGGCGCAAGCGAAAA
>SFEK01000149.1 GCA_004557285.1 Bacteroidales bacterium
CACCTATTTTGACATGTGCATCATCAAGTACTTCCTCGACATCATATCTCCGGGCAATGACATGCTCTCCAAGATGCAGTCACTCTTCGCCGAATACCCCGAAGTTGACCTTCGTGCATTAGGCTTTCCCTCAGGCAACTGGCAGGACGAACCACTCTGGAGCACTCAAAGCTAAAGTCAATATGTCAAGATGGTGTGACTACAAATCACCCCATTTTTTCTTTCTCGACAGCCCTTCCCATTTCCCTTTCTTCCCTCATTTTGGCGTCCACCTCCGACATTTTCGTTGAATTAAATATTGCAAATAGTTGACCCTGTCCATTGCATCGTTGTGCTCTTCATCCATTGACAAAGCGGCTGTTGGAAAGTATATGTGATATTGACAGCGTGATGTTCCATAGCCACAAGAAAACAGGAGAAAAACTACCCGTATCGTCCGTTAAAGACCGTTATGAGCCAATTGCCAAACAGGGTTGTCGTATCTTTGTGGCGTGAAAGGGAGAGCCCCGACAACGCCAAATGGCCTACTGTTCGTCTATTGTTCGCCTATTGTTCGCCTATTGTTCGCCTATTGTTCGTCTATTGTTCGTCTATTGTTCGTCTATTGTTCGTCTAGGTCCCCTATTTTTTCACAACATATTGAACATTGAAGAACAGGAGAAGAGGCTACCTGAAGTTCAATTCACAGACAACGCCATTGACAACTTTCTCGCTTTTGTTGACCACATGTCATGTAGTGCAGACACATACATAACGATATTGACATATCCATTTGTCGCATTTTAGCACGAATATTTGCAGCACAAAGGGATTTGTCGTAATTTTGCAGCCAAAAACAAATCAAATGGAGTATATGAGCCAAGAGGGCTACGACCGAATCGTGGCCGAACTGAACGAGATGATCAACGTGCAACTGCCTCGTATCAAAGATGCCATTGCAGAGGCACGAGCACAGGGAGACTTGAGTGAAAACTTTGAATACCATGCCGCCAAGCGTGAACAGGGCAAACTGCTGGGCAGGATTCGTTTCAGACAGAGGGTGCTGGAAAATGCCCGTGTGCTTGATGCTTCGGTGTTGGGCAGCGACACTGTAGGACTGCTACGCACGGTGGAAATGACCAACCTGAACAACAATGCCTGCATGACCTATACCATCGTCAACCCGCATGAAGCCAACCTCGCTGACCACAAGATTTCCATCAAATCGCCCATCGCCAAAGCCTTGCTGGGCAAAAAGGTGGGCGAGGTGGCTGAGGCACACGTCCCATCTGGTGTACTGAAACTGAGGATAGAAAAAATCACGTTATAATCAGCCTACCCAACCAATGAATTGAGCCGACTCAAATCATCCTTCAAATCTGTACAGACGATGATTTGAGCCGGCTGTTTTATACCTTTGAACATGGGCGATTAACCGAAGAGCGTGCCCCAGGGATAACTGCCTGGTTTCAACACCACAGAGGTGGCTCCATGGCGGATGCTCACCACACCGGGGGCAAATTCGTGTTCGGCAACGAACTGCTGCCATCCCAATTGCTGCAACACGGCATAGGCAGTGGCTCCACCTTCGACAATCATTGTTGTGGGAGATGCCACAGCAACCAACTCTTGGGCGGCTTGTGCCATGAGACGGCGCAGACGCACGGCATAAGCCTTGCCTCCTGTGGCCTCATGACCTATGGCCACAATAACGGCACCATGGCGGCGATAAGCCTGACACAGCGTTTCAATCCACGCTTCGGGGGTGCTTACACCATGAAACACCTCGTGGGGCATGGTGATTTCCACCGCTCCTATCCGCTGGATATATGGTTCCTGCAACAACGTGCGGCTCTGTGTGCTGCCACAAATGATGATGGTGTGGCCTTCGGCAGAAAGCTTCACGTCTCTTGTTATGCCTACTCGCTCTTTGAAGTGCATGTTGAGCAAGGCATCAAAGCAGTCGGCACCACCGGCAAGCAGTGTGCAACTGTCGGCCTTGTCGAGTTGCCTCCTGATGTCTTCGACAGAGGTAGCATCGGCTATGTTGATACCGTCGGTGAGCGGAGCATCAACAGCAAGCGGTTTGCCTCTGCTGACAAGCCTCTGCACCAAGTGGCTCCGGGCAGGAAATTCGGGGTCGAAACTGAATGGTGTTTCGTCCAACAAGGTGCCATTGATGCTGTAGCGACCATCGCTGATCACCCTGCCCTTGGAAGGGTTCTGAGCCAGCAACAAGGTCTTCGTCCATCCTGTTGCTGCCATGATTTCCTGCAGTTCGGCAGAGATATGGCCACGCAGCACAGAGTCGGTCTTCTTATAGAGCAGCGGGGTGGGGCTACACTCGCCCATTTGTCGCATGATGTGTTGCATCACCAGGCGTGCCTCCTGCTCATTGCCTCCACGTGTGTCTGTGGCCATCACCACCACTTCGGCATCAGCATCAGCAGGATATTGCTCGCCTGTTGTCAGTTGCACTGTCAACCCATGTCTCAAGGCAATTCCTGCCATTTCTGCCGCTCCTGTAATGTCGTCGGCAATGACTAAAATCTTATTCATCTTTTCCTGTTCATCGCCATTTTGGTGGCATAGTCGATAGAGAGGAGCAAGGCTTGCGGACTGGCCACACCTTTGCCTGCCACATCGAAGGCGGTGCCGTGGTCAACCGACACACGGATAATGGGCAGACCCAGAGTGATGTTCACTCCTTGCGCACTGTCCATCTTGCCTGTTTCCTTGTTCCAACTGAAGCCCACCACCTTAAAGGGAATGTGACCCTGGTCGTGATACATGGCCACACAGCCATCGTATTTGCCGCAACGCGCCTTGGCAAAGAGTGTGTCGGGAGGTACGGGACCTTCAACCAAGAATCCTCTGTCTTTCAGTTCCTTCACGGCAGGGATGATTTCCTTCTCTTCCTCCCAGCCAAACAGACCATTGTCGCTGGCATGGGGATTGAGTCCGGCAATACCGATACGGGGCTTTTCTATGCCAAATTGGCGGCAGGCATCGTCAATGAGTTCGGTCACCTCAATGATGCGGTCTTTCTTCACACGGTCGCAAGCCTCGCGCAGCGACACATGGGTAGAAACATGGATGACACGTAGAAACTCGTCGGCCAGCAGCATGGCATATTTCTTGGTGTTGGTGAAGTGGGCATAAATCTCGGTGTGACCGTCAAAATGGTGTCCACCCTTGTGCAGCGCCTCCTTGTTGAGCGGAGCTGTCACCGTACCGTCCACCTCATTGTTCATGGCCAGTTCGATGGCTTTGACAATAGACACAAAAGCCGCATGTCCGCATTGTGGCGATACCACACCTGGGGTGAATGTATCCATATCGATGCAGTTGAGGTCGAACACATCAATGGTACCCAATTCAAACTTTGCTTCATCCACACGCTGTATGCGATTGATTTTCAGGTCGAAGCCCATCTGCTTCACGGCCCATTCCATCACGTCGGCATCACCTGTCACCAGCGGACGGCATTTGTCGTAGGTTTCCTTCATGTTGAGCGACTTCACGATAATCTCAGGTCCAATGCCTGCAGGGTCGCCCATGGTAATGGCAAGAATCGGTTTCATATCATTATTCCTCCTTTTATCAATAAAGACTGTTGTAAATATCCCTTGCATCCTGCTCGGTCACCTCGCGGGGGTTGTTCTTCAGCAGTCGCTGCACATTCATGGCAGCCTTGGCCATGCCATCCACCGCTGATTGAGGAATATTGAGTGATGCAAGCGTAGTAGGTATGCCACAATCCTTTGACAACTGGGCAATAAACTCTATGCCTCGTGCTGCCGTTTCAGCATCATCCACACCAGGCTCCACGCCACAAGCCAGAGCCACCTCAGCATATTTCTTCAGGTTGGCAGGAGCGTTGAACTTCATCACCGTGGGCAGCAGGATGGCGTTGGACAGTCCATGAGAGATGTGAAACTCGCCGCCGATGGGGTAGGACAAGGCATGTACTGCCGCCGTGTTCACCGGTCCGAGACACAGTCCGCCATACATACTTCCTAAAGAAAGCGCCTCGCGGGCCTCTACATCCTTGCCATTGGTCACGGCACGCAGCAGATTGGCGGCAATCAGGCTTATGCCTTCACGCGCATATACATCCACCACGGGATGTGCAAACTTGTTGGTGAATGCCTCGATGCAATGAGTGAGGGCATCCATGCCTGTTTCGGCAGTAATCTTTGCGGGCACGCTCCATGTCAGCTTGGGGTCGATGTAGGCAGCGTCGGCCATCAGGTGTGGGCTTACCACGCCCTTTTTCAGCGCATCACGCTCATCGAGCAATATGGCATTGGGCGACACCTCGCTACCAGTGCCCGATGTGGTGGGCATACAAGCAAACCACACGCCTCGTTGAGCCACCAGACCAATGCCGAAGAGGTCTTCAATCTGCTGTTCGCTATTGATAAGCGTGGCCACCAGTTTGCTCAAGTCGAGCACACTGCCGCCACCAACGCCAATCACGCTGTCGGCACCAAAGTGCTGAGCCTCGGCCAGAATGCGTTTGAAATCAGCCACAGAGGGTTCCTGACGGATGTCGTCAAAATAACAGATGTTCACGCCTGCGGAGGTGAGTGTCTGCTCCATGTCTGCAATCATGGGGCGTATGACGGGAGCCGTGAGCACAAACAATCGTTTGTGCCCCATGGCGATATAGTCTTTGCAGAATTGTTCAAGACAACCGGTGCCAAACACAATCTTGGCAGGTTGCAAAAGTGTTATAGGGTTCATAATTCTCTTTATTATTTAAGGTGGGTTCTATTAATTACCACCGTAAGTT
>SFEK01000150.1 GCA_004557285.1 Bacteroidales bacterium
CCGTAAGCAAAAAGCTTATCGACGTAACATCACTGCTGCCAAACGAAAGCATCTGGAAGGCTTTCGCACAGGAATGAAAATCCAGTCTATTAGATAACACAATATAAAAGAAGCGAGATGAAGAAGGTGTTTTGGTGGATAGCAGCCATTCTGCTCACTCCCGTGGTATTGTTTCTGACACTGGCCATACTGCTTTATCTGCCCCCCGTGCAAAACTGGGCGGTGGACAAGGTGGCTGAAATGGTGTCAGAAGATACTGGCATGGACATCAGCATAGACAGGGTGTGCCTTGTCTTCCCCCTCGACCTCGGAGTGAAAGGCATAAAGGTGGTAAGCCCCAAACCAAACACTAAGACAGATGTCCAACCAAACACCAAGACAGATGCCAAGACAAACGCAAAGACAAACGCTTATGCCAAGCCTGATACCATAGCAGACATCAGAAATGTAGTGGCTAATATCAAATTGATGCCACTCTTTGATGGCACCTTGGTAATCAAAAAGATGGAGGTGGCAGAGGCTCGCTTCAACACAGCCGACATGGTGAAGGCTGCCAAAGTAAAAGGCAGTCTAAGACTGCTCAGTCTGAGGAGCGACGGCATATCACTCTCAGACTCAAAGGCGCTGCTCAACGGTGCCCGCATTGACCGTGCGGAGATTGATGTGGCGCTGGCCGATAGTGTGCCCGAGGATACCACCACATCAGAAAATATCTGGACTATCAATGCCGACAAGATCACACTTACACACTCTGCCATCACCATTCACACCCCTGGCGACACTATGGCAATCAAAGCGGGCATAGGTAGCCTGATTGTGAATGCCGCCAACATAAACCTCAGCACTCAACAATACCAAGTGGGCAGGATAGAATGGCTAAAGGGCAGCATTCATTTCGACAACAATATGGAAGAACCCGTAGATGGGCTCGACCCCAACCACATATCACTCACTGACATTCATCTTGCTGCCGACTCCATACTATACAGCGAGGCACTCACTCATGCCGTTATTAGGAAGATGAGCATGAAAGAAAAGAGCGGACTGAAGCTCGACCAACTCTATGCATCGCTCACAATGGACTCAACGGATGTAGATATGCCTAAACTGCTCATTCGCACCCCCTACTCTGAAATAATGGGCAAGGCAAAGGTGAGCATCAAAGTGGCCGACGAGACACAACCTGGCCCCTTTGACATCCAACTCTTTGGCAGCATAGGCAAAGGGGATGTGATGGCCTTTTGCGGCAGCATGCCCAAGGCATTCATAAACCGATACCCCAACCACCCTATCAGCCTGCGCGCCGACATAAACGGAAATATCAACAACATCACCATTGATAAACTGAACATAAACCTGCCTACTGCACTGCGCATGAATGCCGACGGATGGGTGAAAGACGCCATGAATGCAGACAAACTCAAGGCGCATATAAACCTTGATGCAAGAACCTACAACCTCGGCTTCATCACATGTATGCTGCCTGCCGATATCATGGCCAACTATCGTATTCCGCAGGGTATCACAGCCAAAGGCAACATTGATGTCAACAGCAACAGATATTCTGCCAACCTCTTGATTGCAGAAGGAAAGGGAAGAATAAAAGCTAAGGGCGAAGTGGACACCAAATCTGAACGATATAAGGCAAACATCGACATCAATGGCATAAACATCCGCCATTTCATGCCACACGACTCCATAGGCATCATCAATGCCCAACTTAATGCCCACGGCAGGGGCTTCGACATCATGAGCAAGAGTGCCACCGCAAATGCCAACGCCTCTGTAACGCGACTCGATTTAGGCAGCAACAACCTAAACAACTTCACTGCAAAGGCTAACGTGGCTAACGGCAAGGGTGAAGTAAACATCAGTGGCAACAACCATCTGCTCGACGGCACCATAGACCTCTATGCGCTCATAGACAAAAAAAACATAGATGCCACCGTGGCCGCAGACATCATGAGGTTGGACCTACACCAGATGAGGATTACAGACAAACCCATGACCATAGCCGTGTGTATGCATGCCGACGTGGCATCAGACCTCAACCAAAGCCATAAGGCCGATGCCATCATCAACGACCTCTCCATCATTACCGAAGAGAAAACATATCGTCCTGCCGACATCACACTCAGGCTGATGACTAATCCAGACACCACCATGGCCGACATGAAGAGCGGCAACCTCATACTCAAACTGAATGCCAAGGGCGGATATGAGAGTCTGATGTCATGCGGAGAGAAGATAACAAACGAGATGAACAAGCAGTTAAGCCAACGTGTCATCAACAACGACCGCATCAAGGAGATACTTCCCGACATGGACCTGTATGTAATGAGCGGCAACGACAACCCCATAGCCAATTTCATGAGAATGAACGGCATAGAATTCAAAAGTATACACATCGACCTGAAATCATCGCCAACGGAAGGACTCAACGGCAACGGACAACTCTATTCGCTCATAGTAGACTCCACACGTATAGACACCATACGATTTGATATATACCAGGACTCGCTGGCCACAAGAATAAATGGTCAGGTATGCAACAACAAGCGCAACCCACAGTTTGTGTTTAATGCACTCTTCGATGCATACGTCTACGACAACAATGCAGGTGCCAGCATCAAATATTATGACCAAGACAACAAACTGGGTCTTGACCTCGGTGCCAAGGCTGAAATGGCCGACAGCGGCATCAATATCCACATAGAACCATACAAGCCGATATTGGGCTACAAGGCCTTTAAGGTAAACAAAGACAATTATGTGTTTATGGCCCAAAGCGGTCGCATCAGTGCAAATCTTGACATGATTGCCGACGATGGTGCGGGTGTCAAGTTATATAGCGACGACAGCGATCCTGAACTGATGCAAGACATGACCGTCAGCCTCAACCGCTTCGACTTGGGCAAGATAACATCTGTGATGCCATATATGCCGAGCATCGAGGGACTGCTGGGCGGCGACTATCATATCGTGCAGACACCCAATGGAAAATTCTCGGTGATGTCTGACATGGAAGTGAAAGCGCTGGCATACGAAAAGAGTCTCATAGGCAATATTAGCAGCGAGTTTGTATACATGCAGCGCGACGATGACGCACATTATGTGGAGGCACGCATCAACAAGGATAACAATGAGATAGGCGTGCTCAGCGGTTCTTATCAGACTGAGGGCGACGGTTATCTTGACGCTAAATTCACCATGACAAAGTTTCCGCTGGATGTAATCAATGGTTTCATCCCAGACCAGATTATGGGTCTTGAGGGTATGGGCGACGGACAACTGGCGGTGAAAGGACCACTCAGCCGCCCAGTAATAGACGGCGAGATAGACCTCAACAACTCTTATCTCGTGAGCATACCATACGGCGTGCGACTGCGTTTCGATGATGACCCCGTGAGAATAGTGGGCAGCAGACTGCTGTTTGAGAATTTCACCATCTATGCAAAAAACGACAATCCACTGATCATGTATGGCAACCTCGATTTTTCAAATCTCGATGCCATGCGCCTCGACCTGAAGATGAAGGCCGACAACTACCAAATAATCGAAGCCAAATATAACCCGCGCTCAATAGCCTACGGCAAGGCTTTCGTCAATTTCTATGGACAGATATCGGGATTGGTGAGCAATCTCGTGATGCGCGGCAAACTGGATGTGCTGGGCACCACCGACATGACCTACATACTGCGCGACTCACCACTCAATACCGACGATCAACTAAAGGGACTGGTGGAGTTTACCAATTTCTCCGACAGCCTAAGCGAAGCTGGCGTGCGCCCACCCGTGTCGGGCCTCGACATGCTGCTACTCATGAATATCGAGCAGGGAGCACGCATACGCTGCGACCTGAATGCCGACAGAAGCAATTATGTGGAAGTGGAAGGCGGCGGCGACCTGCGCATGACCTACAATACCCTCGACAACATGCAACTCTTTGGCCGATATACCATCAATGAGGGCGAAATGAAATATGAGTTGCCGGTCATACCGCTCAAGACCTTCAATATTGCCAAGGGCAGCTATGTCGAATTCTATGGAGACATGATGAACCCTCGCCTCAACATTGAAGCCACAGAAGAGGTGAAAGCTCTGGTGGCAGCCGAAACAGGCAACAGCCGCTCGGTATTGTTTAACTGCGGTGTGAAAGTATCCAAGACCCTCAACGACATGGGACTGGAGTTTACACTGGATGCACCCAAGGATATGAGCGTCAAAAACGAACTGGCAGCCATGAGCCTGGAACAACGTGGCAAGGTGGCCGTAACCATGCTCTCCACAGGAATGTATCTCACCGATGGCAACACCAGCTCATTCTCTATGAACAGCGCACTCAACGCATTCTTGCAGAGCGAGATAAATAATATCACAAGCAATGCCATGAAGACCGTAGACATATCGCTCGGAGTAGACAACACCAGCGATGCTGCAGGCAATGCACACACCGACTATTCATTCAGGTTTGCAAAACGATTCTGGAACAATAGGTTTAACTTCATCATAGGCGGCAAACTCACCGACAACAGCAACTCGGCTTCCACATCGCAAGACAACACCTTTATAGATAATGTGTCGCTCGAATACAGACTTGACCAGACCGCCATGCGCTACGTGAGAATCTTCTACAACAAAGAGGCTGATGACCTGCTCGAAGACAAGATTTCAGAGTATGGTGCCGGTTATGTGTGGCGCAAGAAGATGGATAGCCTTAAGGATATCTTCCGCAACAAAAAACAAACAGTCTTCA
>SFEK01000151.1 GCA_004557285.1 Bacteroidales bacterium
ATCAATGGAGAACAAGAAAGACTATAAGCGTACCACCGTGACAGCGGCATTGCCCTATGCCAACGGTGGTGTGCACATAGGTCATCTGGCAGGTGTTTATGTGCCTGCCGACATCTATGTGCGTTACCTAAGATTGAAGAAACAGGATGTGAAGTTTATTTGCGGCAGCGATGAGCATGGCGTGCCCATCACCATCCGTGCCAAGAAAGAGGGCATCACCCCACAACAGGTGGTTGACCGCTATCATGAGATGATTAAAAAGAGCTTTGCCGACTTTGGCATCTCGTTTGATATCTACAGCCGCACCACATCGGCCACCCACCGCGAGGTGGCTTCCGACTTCTTCAAGAAACTGTATGAAGAAGGCAAACTGATAGAGAAAACCTCCAAGCAATATTATGACGAGGAAGCCAAGCAGTTCTTGGCCGACCGCTACATCATCGGAGAATGTCCCCACTGCCACAATCCCAAGGCCTACGGCGACCAGTGTGAGAAATGCGGTACGGCCCTCGACCCCACCGAACTCATCAACCCCACAAGTGCCATCAGCGGTTCGCAGCCTGTGCTCAAGGAAACCAAAAACTGGTATCTGCCTTTGAACGATTATCAGGAGTGGTTGAAACAATGGATTCTGGAGGGACACAAGGAGTGGCGTCCCAATGTGTATGGACAATGCAAGTCGTGGCTCGACCTCGACCTGCAGCCCCGTGCCATGACCCGCGACCTCAACTGGGGTATCCCCGTGCCCGTGGAGGGTGCCGAGGGCAAGGTGCTCTATGTGTGGTTTGATGCGCCCATCGGCTATATCTCGAACACCAAGGAACTGTTGCCCGATACGTGGAAAACATGGTGGAAAGACCCCGACACCCGTCTGATACACTTCATCGGCAAGGACAATATCGTGTTCCATTGCATCGTGTTCCCCACCATGCTCAAGGCTCATGGTGGATATATCCTGCCCGAGAATGTGCCTGCCAACGAGTTTCTCAACCTGGAGAACGACAAGATTTCCACCTCGCGCAACTGGGCGGTGTGGCTGCATGAATATCTCATCGACCTGCCTGGAAAGCAGGATGTGCTGCGCTATGTGCTTACGGCCAATGCTCCCGAAACCAAGGACAACAACTTCACCTGGAAAGACTTCCAGGAGCGCAACAACAGCGAACTGGTGGGTGTCTATGGCAACTTCGTGAACCGTGCCTTGCAGCTGACCAAGAAATACTGGAATGGCGTGGTGCCTGCCTGTGGTGAGCTGCAGGAGATTGACCGCCAGACGCTGGCCGAATTCAAGGATGTGAAGAAGAAGGTGGAAGAACTGCTCGACGTGTTCAAGTTCCGTGATGCCTTGAAGGAGGCGATGAATCTGGCTCGTATCGGCAACAAATACATTGCCGACTGCGAACCTTGGAAGGTGGCCAAAACCGACATGAAGCGTGTGGAAACCATTCTCAATATTTCTCTGCAGTTAGTGGCCAACCTGGCCATTGCCTTCGAGCCGTTCCTGCCGTTCAGCAGCGACAAGTTGCGCAAGATGATAGGTCTGGACACCTTCGACTGGAACCAGCTTGGTGCCACCGACCTGTTGCAGCCCGGGCACCAGCTCGGCGAGCCTGCCCTGCTGTTTGAGAAAATTGAGGACAGTGTCATCGACCTGCAGCTCAAGAAACTGGAAGACACCAAGAAAGCCAATGCTGCTGCCGAATACAAGGCCGCTCCAGTGAAGAGTGCCGTTGATTTTGAGCAGTTTGAGAAGATGGACATCCGTGTGGGACATGTCAAGGATTGCCAGAAGGTGAAGAAATCGAAGAAACTGTTGCAGTTTACCATCGACGACGGCAGCGGTACCGACCGCACCATCCTCAGCGGCATAGCCGCCTGGTATGAGCCGCAAGACCTCATCGGCAAGGATGTGCTCTTCATTGCCAACTTCCCGCCCCGCAAGATGATGGGCATCGAGAGTCAGGGCATGATTCTCTCAGCTGTCAACTACGACGGGTCGCTCACCGTCACCACCACATTGAGTGAGGTGAAACCCGGAAGCCAAGTGGGATAAATCCCCTTGTAGAAGGCAAATCTGACCATGAGCAAACGCCCCATGCGAGATATGCTATAACAAAAGGAGTCAAGGCAACAATCACTTCAGTTGCTTTGACTCCTTTTTCATTCAGGCCCATTCGGCCTCATTGATTTCACATTCACCTTTTATTCCTCATAGCCGCTTCCCATGCTTTCGCCCTCTTCGTCATCCTGTCGTTTTGGCTTCTTGGCCTTGGTGTTGCCGAAACTCCATGTCAGGGTGAGGTTCACACGGCGTCCGTTGCGCCATCCCTTTTGGTGGCGGGTGAAGGTTTCAGAACTGGTGTAGGTCTCAAAGCAACGCGAGTTGAACACGTCGCGGCAGTTGAGTGCCAGAGTGAGGGCCTTGTTGAGGAAATTCTTTCTCACACCAAGGTCCACGCTGTAGTTGGCCTTGCGGTAGCCCTGCGAGATGACCTGCCGGGCGTTGTAGTTGCCCGTCACTTGTAGCGAGATGTCGTAGGGCAGCATCAGTCCTGCCTGCATACGGGCATTCCAGGTGAAGTTGTCATCGGGTGCGCCCGTCACCGTCTGCCCGTCAATGTCATAGCTGAATCCGTTCAGTTTGTAATAGTAGGCATTGGCGGTGGTGGTGAGATTGAGCAATCTGCAGATGGTGTTCTTCATCACCAGTTCCAGACCTGTGCTCACACTCTTGGCCACGTTCACCGTGGTGGAATACATTAGTCCGTCGCTGCTGCTCTGATAGTTGATGCGCTGCATCACGTCGGTGGTGGGGCGGTAGTAGGCACTCAGCAAGAGCGAGTGCTGTGTCCAAGTCTTCAGGTAGTTCAGCGAGAACGAGTTGCTGAATTCCGGTGTCAGTTCAGGATTACCATAGCTGATGATAGAGGCATCGCGGGTGTTTCTGAAACTGTTCAGTTCGTGTCCGTGAGGGCGGCGCAGACGGCGTGTATAGTTGACCTGCAACTGCTGGCTCTCTGTCATCTGATAAGAGAGGAAGAGGCTGGGGAAGAGTTCAAAGAAATCTTTCTTGTAGGGCTGGTTGCGCAGCGAGGCATCCTTCTCCTGCCAATAGTCATAGCTTTCGGTGTTCACCTTCCAGTATTCGCCACGCAAGCCGGCCATGATTCCCAGTTGCCCGAATTTCATGGAGGCGGTGGCATAGAGCGCATGGATGTCGATGTCGTAGATGAATCGGTTGTAGTATTCCTCGTCTTCAGTCCTGTTGTTGCCATCCCATGACGTGTTGTCTGCAAACGATTCCTGCGGTGAGTTCTCGCGGTTGATGTTGGCCTGATAGCCGGCTTGCAGGGTCAGCTGTTCGCTGATAGGATTTTCGTAATCCAGTTTGATTTCTGTGAAGTGGCTGCGCATATACATGGGCATGAACTGGTAGTTGTATTCCACCGCTCTGTCTTCATTGAAATATTCGGTACTGTCTTGATAGATGTTGTCGTTGTCCATGCGCCAGTTGTTGTAGTCGATGGAGAAGTTCAGGAAGTGCTTGTCGGTGAAGTTGTGGCGATAGCCCAGCTCGCCGTGCATCATGCGCATGTCGTGTTCCGATGCGGTGTGGCGCATCATCAGGTAGCTGTCAGCGTCGGCTCCCAGCTGTCCATAGTGGTAGGGGGTGTTGCTGTGGTTCTTGCCACGGCCAATCATCAGGTTGCCGCCGATGGACAGTTCGTCCTTGTCGGTGGCGTGAAAGGTGAGTCCGGCACGGGTAAAGAGGTTGTTGCCCATGCGTTCGTTTTTGGTCTTGTACCATTGGTAGCTGTTGGTGTTTAGGTAATTCTGTTCACTCTCTGTACCTCCTTCGGCACTACGATGGCGGTAGCCGATGTTCAGGAAACCTTCCCATCTCCCGGTGTTGAAGTTGATGTTGCCGCTGGCATTGGCACCACCCCTTGAGTTGCCGCCTGCCTGCAGCGACCCGTAGTAGCCCGCCTTGCGGTCGCGTTTGAGCACGATGTTGATGATGCCTGCACTGCCCTCTGCGCTGAACTTGGCCGAGGGGTTGTCGATCACCTCAATGCGGTCGATGCTCTCTGCAGGTAACTGTTGCAGTATTTCCGCACGGTTGTCAGTGGTCAGTCCGCTGGCCTTTCCGTTGATCCACACCTCCACGCTGCTGTTGCCGCGCAGCGAGACATTGCCGTCGTTGTCCACTTCCACCGAGGGGATGTTTTCCAGCACATCCGATGCAGAGCCTCCGGCATTGGAAATGTCTTGCGACACATCAAACGACTTGCGGTCAACTTCCAGTTTCACGGGCGAGCGTTGTGCCGTTACCGTCACCCCTTCGAGCGTCTGCGTGTCGTCACTCATATAGAGCTGCTTGTAGCTCACATGCTTCTTGTCCTCACTGACGGCAAAGTTGCGCTTCAACTCCTTGTAACCGATGAACGACAGTTGCAGGGTGTATTGGCCGTAGGGCAGGTTCATGATGTGAAACAGGCCTTTTTCATCGGATATGGCACTGCGAAACGGTTTCGTGTCACCCTGTTTGAAAACCACTACATTGACGAAGGGCATCGACTCGTCCATGCTCTTGTCCAACACTTTACCTCTTACGCTGCCTTGGGCAAATCCTGCCAGGGTGCATACCGTCAGCAGGCAAAACAATATTGTTCTTTTCATGACATCTATGATGTGTTCTTGTAAATTTCCACATAGTGAGATTGATATTCCTTTCAAAAGTTTAATGGGA
>SFEK01000152.1 GCA_004557285.1 Bacteroidales bacterium
CGTTGTGTAGATAACTATTTATCTACGCGAAATAAACTCACACACATAAAATATCGCTAATTTTGTTTATTTTGCTATTTTTTACGTGATGAATGTCACGCTTATTATTGCTGCCCGTTTTGTCCATATTTATAACCAAATTTTTAATAGCTGCCTGAAATAGGGCTGTTTATTCTGCATAAAAATATTCGAAAATTCTTATTCTCTCCAGCGCGCTAATTTGGGCGAACACTTCCTGACTACCCTGCAATGAGGCTGAAATGATGAATAAACGTTTTGTTATCAATATGGTGTCTTCGCTGTTATTAGGCGCTGCGCTAATTTCTGCGCCGCTCCAGGCAGCGGAAAAAGTCGTGGTGAATATCTCTAAAGTCGATGGTATGCCGTGGTTTAATCGCATGGGCGAAGGTGTGGTTGAGGCGGGTAACGCCTTTGGTGTTAATGCCTCACAGGTGGGACCTTCAAGTACTGATGCTCCGCAACAGGTTAAAATTATTGAGGATTTAATCGCCCGTAAGGTTAATGCAATTACTATCGTGCCAAACGATGCCAACGTGCTGGAACCGGTATTCAAAAAAGCGCGAGATGCCGGAATTGTGGTTCTGACCAACGAATCCCCCGGTCAGCCAAGTGCTAACTGGGATATCGAAATCATTGATAACGAAAAATTTGCCGCTGAATATGTTGAACATATGGCGAAACGCATGGGTGGCAAGGGCGGCTATGTGATTTACGTGGGTAGTTTGACCGTGCCGCAGCATAACTTATGGGCTGACTTGCTGGTGAAATACCAGAAAGAGCATTACCCGGATATGCATGAAGTTACCCGCCGCATGCCGGTTGCCGAGAGTGTGGATGACTCACGTCGTACCACACTGGACCTGATGAAAACCTATCCTGACTTGAAAGCGGTTGTCTCCTTTGGTTCAAACGGTCCGATTGGCGCGGGACGTGCAGTGAAAGAGAAACGGGCGAAAAATAAAGTCGCAGTCTATGGCATGATGATCCCTTCACAGGCGGCATCACTGATTAAAAGTGGTGATATCACCGAAGGGATTACTTACGATCCGGCCTCTGCAGGTTACGCACTCGCAGCCGTCGCCAGCACGTTGCTGAAGGGTGAAGAGATCAAACCTGGATTAGAAATGGAGAATCTCGGTAAGGCCGACGTAGATATGGATAAGCGAATTATCCGTTTCCATAAGGTATTACTGGTCAACAAAGACAATATCGACTCACTTTATTAATCCATTTCTTCGGGGCGAAAGCCCCGATTCTTATTGCCAGGGGATGCTATGGAAACCTTCCTTTCCCTTCGTCATATCAACAAAACGTTTCATGCCACGCGAGCGCTGCGCGATGTTTCTCTCGACTTTATGTCGGGTGAGGTGCACTGCCTTGCCGGGCAAAACGGCTGTGGTAAATCGACGTTGATTAAAATTATGTCCGGTGTTTATCGCCCGGATGAGGGGGCGGAAATTACGCTTGGTGGGAAAAACTGGTCAAAGCTGACACCCGCCGCTTCGGTGGCGCAGGGGATTCAGGTGATTTATCAGGACCTCTCTTTATTTCCTAACCTGAGTGTCTGGGAGAATATCGCCGTGAATCACTATCACCACGGTCTGTTTGTTAACCGCCGTCGTCTGCGTGAGGTGGCGCAGGCGGCAATGACCAGTATTAACGTCACATTGCCACTGGATACACTCGTTTCTGAGCTTTCAATTGCCCGCTGTCAGCTGGTGGCTATTTGCCGTGCACTGGCGCAGGACGCACGGTTGATCGTGATGGATGAACCAACCGCTTCGCTGACCCATCAGGAAGTGCAAGGGTTATTACAGGTGGTGCATCAATTGCGGGAACGCGGGATCTGCGTGGTCTTCGTCAGTCATCGTCTGGAAGAGGTGATGGAAGTTTCCGACCGTATTTCAGTGTTGAAAGATGGTGAGCTGGTCGGGACCTTTCCGGCTGCAGAGATGACCACAAAACAACTCGGTTTCCTTATGACCGGCCAGGAGTTTGAATATCAGGTACGAGAGTTGTGGCAGGGAAAATCCAGCACCCCAGTGCTGGAGGTGCGTAATTTAAGTCGTCATGGGGAATATCAAAATATTAACTTGCGGGTGGAAGCGGGCGAAGTGGTGTCGATTGTTGGCCTGCTTGGTGCGGGGCGCACGGAATTATGTCTGAGTCTGTTTGGTATGACCCGACCGGATGCTGGTGAGATCCTCATCAACGGTCAGCCGGTTACACTGCATAGTAACCAGGACGCCATCCGCCACGGTATTGGTTATGTTTCGGAAGATCGCATGTCGCGCGGTTTGGTGATGGCGCAATCTATTGAAGACAACATCATTAGCACTGTTTTTCACAAGGTAAAAGATCGCTTCGGCTTTCTGAGTGAAGCTAAAGTGCGTGACCTGGTGGACAGGCTAATCAAGGCATTGACCATCAAAGTCTCTGACCCACATCTCCCAGTGAATACGCTTTCCGGGGGTAACGCGCAGCGAGTATCGATCGCCAAATGGCTGGCGATTGGGCCACGACTGTTGATTCTCGATAGCCCGACTGTCGGTGTTGATATCGCCAACAAAGCAGGAATATACGGCATTATCAGCGATCTGGCGGCTCATGGCATTGCGGTATTGATGATCTGCGATGAAATTGAAGAAGCGTGGTATCAAAGCCACCGGATTTTGGTAATGCAAAAAGGTCAGATCACCCATAGCTTCCTGCCTGACAGCAGTTCTCAGGCCAGGATTGCGGAGGTGGTAAATGGCTGAACTGAAAAAACGTCATGAATTCTGGCTGGCATTACTGATTATGGTGCTGTTTGTTGGCCTTGCCTGGCGCAGCGACGAGTTTCTGACATTCGGTAATTTGTACGATCTCGCCAATAACTATGCCATGTTGACTATTCTCGCCTGTGGTTTGTTTGTGGTGTTGATTTCCGGTGGAATTGATATTTCGTTTCCAGCAATGACCATCATTGCGCAATACGGCATGGTGCTGTTGCTGCAAAAAATTGGTGGCAACTTCGCTGTCGCGTTTGCACTGGCGGGCTGCATCGGCATTTTACTTGGCTTAATTAACGCCTTACTGGTTAATCGCCTACGGGTGCCTTCTATCATCATCACCATTTCGACGCTGAATATTTTTTATGGCCTGCTGTTATGGTTGAGTAAAGGTGTGTGGCTGTACGACTTTCCGCCGTGGTTTGAGCAGGGGGTAATGTTGTTCAAGTACACCGATGCTGACGGCTATGACTATGGCCTTGGTCTGCCGCTGATCGCCATGATTACGGTGGTGCTGCTAACAGCGTTTATCATGAATTTCACCAGTGTAGGGCGCAAAATTTATGCCCTTGGCGGGAACCGCGAATCAGCCAGTCGCATCGGCTTTAGCGTGCTGAAACTGCAACTTTTCGTCTATGGCTATATGGGATTGATGTCTGGCGCTGCGGGTGTAGTGCAGTCGTGGACGGTGATGACTGTCGCCCCCGATTCTCTTCTGGGTTATGAGCTGACAGTACTGGCTGCGGTGGTGCTTGGTGGCACTAGTTTGCTCGGCGGGCGCGGCACGTTAACCGGTACTTTGCTCGGCGTGGTGTTGTTGGCAGTGATGCAAAACGGGCTAAATTTATTGGGAGTCTCGTCTTACTGGCAAACATTGATCACCGGCATCATCATCGTTGCCAGCATTAGTGCCACGGCGTGGAGTCAGCATCAGAACCGGAGTCTGCTATGAAAAAATCGTGGCGTAATAACGTTGAGTTTTACTTGATCGGCCTGCTGGTGCTAACTGTTGCCGCGTTCAGCATTACTATGCCGGAGATTTTCTGGTCGATAAGTAATTTCCAGTCCGTCGCTTCGCAAATGCCCGTGCTGGGCATTCTGGCGTTGGCTATGGCGGTGACCATGCTTTGCGGTGGCATTAACTTGTCAATTATTGCCACTGCTAACGCCTGTTCACTGGTGATGGCGTGGGTGGCGACTCAGTATCCACCGGGTATTGCTACGGTTGTCGCTACGTTACTGGCGGGCGCTGGCGCGGCGGTGATAATCGGTTTATGTAACGGCGTATTGATTGCTGGTATTCGAGTGTCGCCAATTCTTGCAACGCTTGGGATGATGACGTTGCTCAAAGGGATAAATATTCTGGTGACAGGCGGTAGCGCCATTGCCAATTATCCCTCATGGGTGCTGTGGTTGAATCATGCACAGTGGTTCGGTATTCCGCTACCGATGTGGTTGTTTGCCGCAGTGGCACTGGGGCTGTGGATATTGCTGGAGAAAACGCCGCTCGGTAAATCCATTTATCTGATTGGTTCTAACGAACGAGCAACACTTTACTCCGGTATTAACACTCGTCGGGTGCTGATATGGGTGTATGTCATTTCCGCCTTGCTTTGTGCGGTAGCGGCATTTTTGATGATGTCGAAACTCAACTCGGCTAAGGCCTCTTATGGCGAATCGTACTTGCTGGTGTCAATCCTCGCGGCAGTACTCGGCGGGGTTAATCCGGACGGCGGCAGCGGGCGGATAATTGGTATGGTGCTGGCGCTGTTTCTTCTGCAAATTATTGAAAGCGGCTTCAATATTCTCGGTATAAGCCCCTACCTGACGATGGCCTTATGGGGAACGTTGCTGCTCTGTTTCATTCAGGCTCGCGGCATGTTGGGGCTGGATCGGGTGGTTTAAATATTGGCTATATTCAATGGACGCGTTTTGCCGCGATGACATATCAGGCAT
>SFEK01000153.1 GCA_004557285.1 Bacteroidales bacterium
CAAGGATGTGAAAGTCGTAGAATTTGTCGAGTTTATTCTTGAGATGCTGCACAATGGCACTCTGCTTGTCCACCTTGTCCAAGAGTCTTCTCATGGTGATGGCTTCCTCTTCTGTAAAGGTGATGCGGTCGAAGAGACGGGTAAAGAAAGGAGAATCACGATCAATACTATAATAGTCTCCATGTTTATAGAGATGAAAACCACTGTCACGGAAAAAGTCGAGATAATAATACAGGTTGCGTAGCGACAGATCCAGCTTGTCGCAAAGCTTATCAAGGGTATAAGACCTGTTTTCGGTGAGCAACTGGAGAAGATACAGTTGCTTTTCTAATTTGTCATGACGCATGAAGAGGCAGAAGAAAAATCTCCGTTTCACAGGTGTTGGAAACAACGGGCCATGAAACGGAGAAATATGGGTGACATTATTTATTGTCGTCAATCAGGTTGGTACCAGTCATATCAGCTGGCTGCTCCAGACCCATGATGTGGAGAATAGAAGGAGCCACATCAGCCAAACGTCCATTGCGCACAGAAGCACTGTTGTTGTCGGTGACATAGATGAACGGCACGGGGTTGAGCGAGTGGGCGGTATTGGGAGTACCGTCAGGATTGATGGCATTGTCAGCATTGCCATGGTCGGCAATGATGATGGCCTCATAGTCGTTGGCCTTGGCCGCTTCAATCACATCCTTCACGCAGTTGTCAACCGCATGAACGGCTTTGGCGATGGCATAATAAACACCGGTATGACCCACCATGTCGCCATTGGCAAAGTTGACAACGATGAAATCATAATTCTGTGTGTTGATGGCATCCACCAGTTTGTCCTTCACCTCATAGGCACTCATTTCGGGCTTCAAGTCGTAGGTAGCCACTTTAGGCGAAGGCACAAGGATGCGGTCTTCACCCTCATAAGCCTGCTCACGGCCACCATTGAAGAAGAAGGTGACATGGGCATATTTCTCGGTTTCAGCAGTATGCAACTGGCGTTTGCCCTGCTTGCTCAGGTATTCGCCAAGGGTATCCATCACGTTTTCCTTGGGGAAAAGGATATTCACGCCGGTAAACGAAGCATCGTAAGGCGTCATACAATAATACTGAAGGTCCTTGATGGTGTGCATACCCTCGGCAGGCATATCCTGCTGGGTGAGCACCTGGGTAAGTTCCTTGGCACGGTCGTTGCGGAAATTGATGAAGATCACTACATCACCTTCCTGTATGGTACCATCCACAGTAGCATTGTGGATGGGCTTTACAAATTCGTCTGTCACATTCTCGGCATAGCTTTCTTCCATGGCCTTCACCATATCAGAGGCTTGCTTGCCCTTGCCCTCTACGAGCAGGTCGTAGGCTTCCTTCACACGTGCCCAACGCTTGTCACGATCCATGGCATAAAAACGACCTACGATGCTGGCAATGTGAGCACCATTGGCATCACAGGCATCCTGCACCTGTTGAATAAAACCTGCACCGCTTTTGGGATCGGTGTCACGACCGTCCATGAAACAGTGAACGTAGGTATCTTTCAGGCCGTATGTCTTGGAAATTTCGATCAGTTTGAACAAGTGCTCAAGTGAAGAATGTACACCACCGTCGCTGGTCAATCCCATGAGGTGAAGCTTCTTGCCATGGTCACGGGCGTAGCTATAAGCAGCCACAATGCCAGGATTCTCAAGGATAGAACCATCCTTGCAGGCACGGTTAATTTTTACCAGGTCCTGATAAACAACTCTTCCTGCACCGATGTTGAGGTGACCTACCTCTGAGTTACCCATCTGTCCATCGGGCAAACCCACATCCTCGCCCGAAGCCTGCAACTCAGCATGAGGACTTACAGCACAGAGATAATCCAAATAAGGTGTCGGAGTGTTGTAAATGACATCACCCACACCATGCTTACCGATACCCCATCCATCGAGTATCATCAATAACGCTTTTTTTGCCATAATTCTATTTAACCATTAAAAAAACATGTGGCAAAGTTACGAAGTTTTTATCGTATGGACAAAATATTTGGCGAACACTTCATCATTCTATAATAAATTATTACCTTTGTATAAATATATACTGCGACAAAGCATAAAAAAATGGCGAATATCATAGAAATCACATCGACAAGTCATCCGGGTGTTGAGGTGTTCAGCACCATGACCGAAGCACAACTCAGGCAACAGATAGAACAAGCGTGTGGACTGTTTATAGCAGAAAGCCCCAAGGTCATCCATGTGGCCCTGCAAGCGGGATACACCCCGACAGCCCTGCTCTGCGAACGGAAACATATCGAAGGAGATGCCAAGGACATCATTGAACGCTGTGGAGACATCCCTATATATACAGGTACGCGCGAAACTCTCAAGACACTGACAGGCTACACGCTCACCCGAGGTGTGTTGTGCGCCATGCGCCGCGCTCAGTTGCCTACGGTGAAGGAAATCTGCGACAGTGCAAAGAGGATAGTGGTGATCAAGGGAGTGGTTGACACCACCAACATCGGTGCCATTTTCCGTTCTGCTGCCGCATTGGGCATTGATGGTGTGCTGCTGAGCCGAGACAGCTGCGACCCACTCAACCGCCGTGCGGTGCGGGTGTCTATGGGTTCGGTGTTTCTGGTGCCCTGGACATGGTTGGACGAACCGATAAGCAGTTTGGCAACCTACGGCTTCAAGACAGCAGCCATGGCACTGACCGACCAATCCATCTCCATAGACCACCCTGTGCTGAAAACCGTTGGCCAACTGGCCATCGTCATGGGCACCGAAGGCGATGGCCTGCCCATGCAGGTCATCACCGATGCTGATTATGTGGTGCGCATCCCCATGTCTCACCAGGTGGATTCGCTCAACGTTGCTGCTGCGGCTGCTGTGGCGTTTTGGGAGCTGCGAGCACCGAGCGATACTCATCAGGATTGTTGATCAACCTGCAGGCCTCCTTCATCTGCTTGTCATAGTTCAGACTGTTTTGCACCGTGCCGGCCTTGAAATAATAGGCACCCACGATTTCGGTGGTAATCAACTGTTTGATGAGCTCCTTGTGTCGGTCAAGGTCTTTGGCGAGATTGTGCTTGAGTTTCTTCTCCAAGGCTTCAAATTCTTCCTTGGCCTCATCCAGATATCCCTCAAAGGTCATGGCTTTCTTCAATGTGCCCAGCACACGCTCGCTCTCGGCATCATACGTGAAACCATAGTCAATAGCCAACTGCTTGAATTGCGCAAAGTCGTCATCAGTAATCATAAACTCACCGGCCGGGGCTATGGTGGGATGTTTGGCAATATAATCCACGACATAATCGAGCATCACCTCAGTAGAGTCCATGCCGCTAATGGTCAGGTAATAGGCAATATTGGGCAGCGAGTCGGGTTTGAGTTCAATATCCGGCTTGATGCCACCACCATCGCGCACCTCGCGCCCGTTCCTTGTATAAAACACACGCGTGAGACTGTCGGGAATATGTTCCTTATAGCCTCCACCATCATGCTTGTAGTTGATGGCCTGTATGCAGCGGCCGCTGGGAATGTAGTATTTGCTGGTCGTGAATTTCATCTGCCCATTATAAGAGATGTCCATCGTTCCTTGTACCAAACCTTTGCCATAAGTGCGTGTACCCAGCACCAAGGCACGATCGAGGTCCTGCAGACTGCCACAGGTGATTTCGCTGGCCGATGCGGTGTCGTCGTCAACGAGCACCACCATGGGCATCACCGTGTCTAATGGCTCCACCGTACTCAGATAGTCGCGGTTGTCACGCTTCATTCGTCCACGCTGCTTCAGGATGGTCACCCCTTTGGGCACAAACATATTGACAATATTGACCGCCTCCTGCACCGAGCCGCCTCCATTGGAGCGCAGGTCGAGCACGAATCCCTTCATGCCCTTGTCTTTCATCTCGATGAAAGCACGGCGCACATCCTTGGCACAGCCATCGGTAAAACTGCCCAACTGCAGATAACCGATGCCGTCGTTACGCACACCATAATAACTGATGGGTTCCATGTCGATGGCACGGCGGGTGATCTTGAAGCTCATCACCTTGTCGGTTGAAGGCCTTTTCACCTTCAGCACAAAGGTGGTACCTGCATCGCCGCGCAGGTGCGAACTGACATACGACACATCTTTGTCGGTCATCAACGAATCATCCACACTGAGAATGATGTCACCCTTCTTGAGTCCGGCCTCAGCAGCCGGCGTACCTGCATAGGGTTCATCCACTACCACCCTTTTCAGTTTGGAGTTATACCTGATGAGCGAACCCATGCCCACATATTTGCCCGTGTACATGGTTTTCAGTTCCTGCACCTTCTCTTCAGGATAATAAACGGTATATGGGTCGAGTGAACGCAGCATCGCCTTGATGGCTGTTCCCACCACATCATCGGCATTGAGCGTGTCGATGTACATCATGTCGAGATAACTGTATATCTCGTTAAACACTTGCATATTTTTGGCCACCTTGAAGTTGTGGCTTGTCTCGTCTTGTGCCTTGACCGCATGAACTGCACCAAGCAAAACGAGGGTCAACAGGAGGAATATTCTTCTCATTGCTCATTTACATTATTTCTAAGTGCAAAAGTACATGTTTATGGGCGTATTCCACCATGTTTCAACCAAAAATTGCGTTAAAATGCACTTTTTTTGAAATTTTCTCGGAAAATGTTTGGTGGTTTCGGAAAAAAGCCCTACCTTTGCATCGCATTTAAGAAACAAGTGCTACACTGCTTCAATAGCTCAGTTGGTTAGAGCACCTGAC
>SFEK01000018.1 GCA_004557285.1 Bacteroidales bacterium
GATTACAACAAGCTGCGTATGCTCATCCGCAAGGACAAGGAGTTTGCCCACGATGCCTCCATTATCCAGACATTGGTGTCGAAGGGATTTGTTACAGGCGAACTGAAAGAGGGGTTCCCTGCCGAGGATATTGCCAGAAACGACAACTTTGTGAGCCTGCTTTACTATTTCGGCATGGTGACCATCGGTGGCATCCATCGTGGAAAGCCCAAGTTTGTCATTCCCAACGAGGTGGTGCGCGAACAGGTATATACCTATCTTCTTGACAACTATCACGACAACCATCTTGAAGCCGACAGTTATGAACTCAGCCGGTTGGAAGAGGACATGGCCTACGACGGTGAATTCAAGCCTTTCTTCCGCTTTATTGCCGACAGCATCTACACCTATGCTTCGCAGCGCGACCGCCAGAAGGGAGAATCCTTCGTACACGGCTATACGCTCGCATTGACGAGCCTTTGCTGCTACTACCGTCCCATCTCCGAGCTGGACAACCAGGGAGGCTATGCCGACATCTTCCTTCGTCCGCATTGCGAGATATTCACCGATATGGAACATTCGTACATCATCGAACTGAAATACTTGAAGAGCCAGGCCTCGGATGCTGAGGTGCAGGCTGCCGTGAAGCAGGCCGAGGCACAGGTGTGCCGCTATGCCGAAACAGTGAACGTGAACGACAACATCGGGCATACTACGCTCCACAAGGTTTATGTGGTGTATCGAGGTGTGGAGATGGTGGCTTGTGACGAAGTGCAAGAAATACGTTGAAGCTATAGTAATCAGCATCTGTCACGATTGGATTGGACAGTTGGGCATTAAAAAAGGACGGGTCGTTGACTCGTCCTTTTTTAATTATCTTTGATTTTTATCTTCATTTGATGACTTTATCCGTCAACACCTTTCCATTGGTCAGCTGTATCTTACGGACATTGATGCCTTTGTTGGGCTGAGCAAGTTTCATGCCATTGAGAGCAAAATATTCAATCCTTGCGATGGCAGAATGTTCACTCTCCATGGTGTCAATGCCTGTACTCTTGCACTCGGGATAATACTCATCGACAGCAGATTCAGCATCGCTGTTCTGAGCCTGCACAATATGCTGCACCACCGAATTGAGATAAACTTCCAGGTTGGTGTACCATCCTCTTTCGGTATCAAGAGTATAGGTAATCGCATCTGAAGCATCATTGGGGTCAAGTCCGTTCAACATCTCCCACTCATCAGGCATACCGTCATTATCGCTGTCATAGCCGTCAGGACGTGCTTCATTGACCAATTCTGGATAACTGGCTGTCCCTTCATCAGCAGTGGCGGCTGATGGGTCGTTGATGACATCAAGAATACCTGCTGTCTTCGCAATGGCACCGGTATAGGTGGTTGTTCCAGTCTTGGCCTCTTCAACCAGACGAGCATCCACATCATCACGATAGAGACTGGCTCCACAATAGGCCAACACCTTTTCGAAAGCCTCTTTGGCCGAGTGTGTAGTCACATCACCGGTAGCCACAGGTTCGTCTATCCTCAACCTGATACAATCTACACCGTCAGCATCCTTCACATAGGTCTGCTCCTCACCATAAAGATGATCGGCATCCTTGATGTATTTCTCACCGTTGATGGTCGAAAGACCGTTGTCATAAATCACACCCTTCCAGTCGTAGTTTTCTGGGGTTGAAGCGGCGGTGACATAATTGCCATTGATGTAGTAGCGGCTGGCATAACCCATGTGCGGAGTATCCCCACCATTGCTGTTGTCTGCCACCGACACTTGGGTGACACGTGTCTTACTCTTTGTTCCAGGGCCGGCCTTGTAATAGTTGTTTACCATATTGATATAACCGCCGCCAGGACCTCCATAGCAGCCATTGCCGTTGCCCCAGTTATACATCACACAGTTTCTGAAATCCACAATTTCTGCCTGTATGGCATTGGGATAACGTGTTTGGTCGTAGCCTTTCCATTCGTATCTTGCGCCATTGAAACGAGGAGCGCGGTTTTGCACATGGGCGATGAAGTTGTGGTGGAACGATGCTTCCTTGCCACCCCAGATACCTCCATAGCTGTGTGCACCTTTTGAATGGCCAGGATTGGCCAGAGCCTCGGTGACATTGCACCACTGCATGGTGAAATTGCGGTTGTCATAGAACGAGGCCACCTCATCGATGCTCCAGGAGAAAGAGCAGTGGTCAAGAATGATGTTCTTGCGGTAGCGTCCCCATGTGGCGTCAGCTCCATCGTTGACATCCTTCACCTGCGAACGGCGGAAACGGATGAAACGGATAATGACATTGTCACACTTGGTCAGTTCTATGGTATAATACCTCAGCGTGATGCCACAGCCTGGAGCCGTCTGGCCTGCTATCGTGGTATTGGAGGTAATAGCCAGGTTAGATTTCAGGTCAATATACCCGCTGACATCAAAAACGATGGTTCTTGGCCCTGCCTGTGACAAAGCCCAGCGCAACGAACCCGTACCACTGTCGTTAAGATTAGTTACATGATACACTTTGCCACCACGACCTCCTGTCGTGGCATAACGTCCGTGACCTTCCGCACCGGGAAAGGCGGGAACATCCTGCGCCATGGCTGCTGTTGAAAGTGCCATGGCTGCAATGACTGAAAAAATCTTCTTCATTTGTTTGATTTGATTAGTATCTCTTAAATGATGTGGCTTTCCAACTGCCACTTATATGATATCAATAGGTCAACGACGAAACATTGTAACCCAACTTCTCCATTTCAAGCGAAGCCCAGATAAACGGGCCTACACCCTTTCCGTCGTTGTCACGGATTGGCTCACTGATATAGTATTCAAACGAACCGTCACGACGGTAGTTGGGTTTTTTCACATAAGGGCCGGGGCCAGGACCCAGTCCCGACACCTCACAACATTGGGTCAATGAGATGGTCTTGTCGTCATTCACCTTGACAAATTCCTTCAATATGCCTTGATAGGCTTTGATGCCGGCCTGTTTCAAGTCGTCGCCGAAATAGCCTAAGCGGGAACCCTTGAGCAACACGTAGGCAAACATGGACGAAGCCGTGGCCTCAAGATAGTTCTTGGGGCTGTTCACATCCATCACATCGTACCACACGCCGGTGGCCTTGTCCTGGTATTTCACAGTGTTCAGCATCACAGTGTTCAGCATCTCTATCATCTCGCCACGGTGCTCATAGTCTTTTGGAAGTGCATCAAGCACCTCAAGCAGAGCCATGGCATACCAGCCTTGTGCTCTTGCCCAGGTGTGCTTGGACAGGCCTGTTTCCTTGTCGGCCCAGAACATGGTGTGTGTTTCGTCCCAGGCATGTTTCCACAGCTGGGTCTTTTCATCATAGGTACGGTTGAACGTCTTGGAAATCTGGGTAAAGGCATCATCATAATATTTCTTGGCCTTCTTCTCTCCCTTGATGACTGGTGCGCCCATGGTATAGAAGGGATGTCCCATGTACACACCATCAAGCCACACTTGGTTGGCATAGATGGCCTTGTGCCACCATACACCATCAGTGGTGCGTGGCTGTTTCTCCAACTGCTTGAACACGGTTTTCAAAGCCTTCATATCCTTTTTGGCCGGATTCAGCTGATACATACGAAGAATAAAACGTGCAGGACGGGTATTGTCGAGATTGAAGTCTTCATATTTATATCCTGTGATATCGCCCTTTTCGGATATCATCTTGGCAGGATATTGTTTCAGATAGTCGAGGATAGCCTCGTTCTTGGTAGAAAGATAGGTATCGAGCAGCGACTCCAGTTCGATGCCCACTACATACCCCCATTTGGGTTTGGTGGCAAAATCTATGAGGGTGGGGTCGGGATTGCGCTTGATTTCGCTCATGGCCATCCACTCGGCGAAACTCTGATAAGGTTTGTCGAGCAGCACCAGACTGCCATTGATGAACAGCTGGTCGAAGTTCAGGCCATGGCTCTTTCCCGTGCGTTCCACGGCCTTGTCGGTAACACCGTCAAAACGACAGTTCTTGATGTTGATGTTATATATGTTGCTCACATCCTCAAGACCATTGATCAGCACACCATACTTGGATTTCTTGCAGGTGACATTCTCCATCCACACATTTCTCACCGTGGGATTGAAGCCACGCTGTGCAGCCTCTTTGGGCTGGTAGTTGAGATTGATGCGGAGCACAGCCTCACGGCATTGCCCCACTTCAACATTTCTCATATAGATATTTTCTGTCAGTCCGCCACGGCAAGAATTGGTCTTGATGCGGAGAATACGGTCAAGATTGGGAGAGTCCATCTTGCAGTTTTCCACAAACACATTGTTGCAACCGCCCGAAATCTCACTGCCGATAACCACACCACCATGACCATCGACCATACGACAACCACGCACGATGATGTTCTTGCTTGGCCGGCCGTCACGCCTGCCGTCACCATTGCGTCCGCTCTTGATGGCAATACAGTCGTCACCAGTGTCAAACAGACAGTTTTCAATCAGCACATCTTCGCACGACTCCGGGTCGCAACCGTCTCCGTTGGGACCCTCGTTAATCACCTTTACGCCACGCACGGTGATATTCTTCGAGAACAAAGGATGCATCACCCAGAAGGGCGAATTAAGCATCGTCACCTGTTCAATCAGCACATTCTCACAGTTGACAAAGTTGACCAACTGCATACGCAGGCCTTTGCCCATTCCAAACACGCGCTGCTCCAAGGGCACATTGTCCTCGCACATCTGCTGCAGGATGTCACGGTAGCCCTTGGTCTGTCCGTCCATGGGGAAACGGCAGTTCTCCGTGGTGGTCTTTTCGTCATATCCGAAATAGGGAACACCTGTCCACTGCCAGAAGGTTGTATTGCTGCCATTGCCGTCGATGGTTCCCTCGCCACTGATACCGATGTTCTTGGCACCGTTGGCGTAAATACAAGGAGAATAGTTATAAAGGTCAAGTCCCTCATAACGGGTATATACCAAGGGATAGAGTGCAGGTTCGAAGGCAAACTTCACCACAGCACCCTTTTCCACCACAAGATTTACATCATTCTTCAGTGTAATGGCACCTGTCATATAAGTGCCGGCAGGCACGACCACCTTTCCTCCACCAGCTTTTGAACATTGTTCAATGGCCTTGTTGATGGCCTTTTGGTTCTTGGCAGCTGAGTTTTTCTCGGCAGCGCCATACTTAGTCACATCATACACCTTGTCTTTGAACACGGGTGCCACGATGCGAGCCTCTATCTGTCGATACATTTGTTCATTCCATCCTTGCGCCATAGACACAACGGCCAAGAGCAATGAACCCAGTAAAAAGGTTGTTCTTTTCATGATCAAGTTTTCGTTGTTTGAGATGATTATTTCCAACTTACATTCAAATTCTCAAAGTTCACGTCATGGCTTTTTCCTGTCACCTCGATGGGATTGGCACCAAGACCGTTGAAGGTACAGTTCTTCACATTGATGTTGTATATCTGGCTGCTTTCCTCCAGACCATTGATCAACACGCCATACTTGGACTTCTGACAAGTGACGTTCTCCATATATACATTGCGCACGGTGGGAATATGTCCACGCTCGGCAATCTCGTTGGGTTCGTACACCAGGTTGATGCGCATCACAGCTTCCTTGCATTGCCCCACCTTGATATTTCTCATATAGATATTTTGGTTGATGCCGCCACGGCAAGTATTAGTCTTGATGCGCAGCACACGGTCGAGATTGGGCGAATCCATCACACAGTCTTCAGCAAAGATGTTGTCGCAACCGCCCGAAATCTCACTGCCTATCACCACGCCGCCATGACCATCGGCCATGGTACATTTGCGTATAATGACATTCTTGCACGGTATGTTGGCCCTCAAGCCATCTCCGTTTCGTCCACTCTTCAAGGCGATACAGTCGTCACCCGTATGGAATGTACAGCCCTCGATAAGCACATTTTCGCACGACTCTGGGTCACAGCCATCACCGTTAGGTCCTTCATTGAACACCTTCACATTGCGCACGATGACATTCTTGCACAACAGGGGATGCATCACCCAGAAGGGAGAATTGAGCAATTCCACACCCTCGATGAGCACATTCTCGCAGCGAACAAAGTTCACCAACTGAGGACGCAGGCCCTTGCCCTTGCCAAACACGCGCTGTTCTACAGGCACATTTTTGTCACACATCTTGAGGAGTTCGGCACGGGTTCCCACCTTGGCTGTACCTTGCCACTCGTCCACACCTTCATGATAGCCATGCACCTTATGGCCCTTCATATACCACCAGCGTTCATTGCTGCCATTGCCATTGACAACACCCTCGCCCGTCAGAGCGATATTCACGCAATCAATAGCATAGATACAGGGCTGATAATTCATGAGGTCAAGCCCCTCCCAACGGGTATAAACCAGCGGATAAAGGTCTCTGTCGAAGGCAAATACCAGTTCGGCTCCCTTTTCCACTACAAGATTGACATTGCTCTTGAGGGTAATGGCACCGGTGTTCCATTGTCCGGCAGGCACCACCACTCTACCGCCTCCGGCTTTCGAACATTTGGCAATGGCTTGGTTAATGGCCTTTTGGTTCTTGGCGGCCGAGGCTTTGGTCGAGGCACCATACTTGGTAATCAAGTAAGTGCGGTCAGCAAAAGCTGGTGCCTTGATGTTTTTTTCGATTTGTTTGTACTCGGTGTCCCATGCAGAGGCCACCATGGCCATAGGATACACCATCAATAATAGCAGAAGTGTTTTCAGGTTCTTCATTGTCATTGAATCGTCTATTGTTTATAATTTGTTATCGTATGAATGTTTGTTTTCAAGCAATTGGTTTAGGCAATACGCAGTAATGTCGGCAAATTTACATAATTATATTTAAATGGCGAAATTTCACGCTGTTTTTTTTAATTGTTTTACCATTTTCCCTATTCATCCAACCGTAGGCTTAAACGCTGGATAATGTCAAAGAAAGTCCTTTTATCATCAACAAATCCCGAAAAAACAGAGGAAAAGTGTTAAAAAACAAACTTTTTCCAAAAAAAGTTTGCGGATTACAATATTAAACCGTATATTTGCGACATCTTATTTATGATTTCGAGTTTTTGACGAAATCTCGGAGGTTGGTGGCATCCTGCAGCCAACCTCTTTTCGTTAAGAGCCGGTCAATGATCAATGAGACAAACAATGACAACGATAATTAATATAAAAAAACAAATATCTAAACCATGAAAACTCTCAAGTCACGCACTTTCTGTGTATCATTATTGCTATTATTATGCCTTGTGGCCTTTGCTGTTCCTGCCAAACGAACATGGGTAACGTTCAAACAGTCTGACGGAACATCCATCACAGTGTCACTTGCCGGCGATGAACACCTGCATTATTACATCACCCAGGACAATGTACCGCTGGTGCGTGCCGAAAACGGCGACTTCCACTATGCCACCCACTTGGGCGAAGGCATGTCTGTATCCGGTGTCATTGCCCACGAAAAGGAGATGTGCAATATGGCCGAAGAACGACAGGTGGCCTTGTCATGCCATGTTGCCGACAACACCCTCACCCCTGCTGAAATGAAAAACAGAAAAGCTGCCGCCATGGGACTGAGCACACACCTTGCAAGAAAAACATCACTCAACGATGGTACAAAAAAGCGTGGCCTCGTGATTCTTACCTCATTCTCTGACCTTGATTTCAGAGGTGATGACCCACAAGGCACATGGAACAATATCCTCAATCAGCAGGGATATGCCGAAAACAATGCTCCCGGCAGTGTAGCCGACTATTTCAGAGACCAAAGCAATGGTCTTTTTGACATTGAGTTTGATGTCATCGGACCAGTGAAAATGCCCAAAGAGCATACCTATTACGGCAAAAACGACCGTAATGGAAATGATATGTATGTGGGAGAACTGCTTGTCGAAGCTTGCTTCGCCATAGATGAACAGGTGAATTTCCAGGATTACGACTGGGACGGCGACGGCTGGGCCGACATGGTATTCCTGTTATACGCCGGATGTGGAGAAAACTATACAGGCAACCCCACCTCGCTGATATGGCCTCACGAATGGCATCTGCTGGGATATGAAGATTATGCCGAAGGTGTTGCACTGGACAACACCATGATTGGCATTTATGCCTGTTCAAGCGAACTCTCTGGCTATGAGAAAAGCACATCCAGCCAAAGCCTCTCCGGACTGGGCACCTTTTGCCATGAATTCTCACACTGTTTGGGACTTGCCGACCTGTATTCCTACTCAGGCAACCCGATGGCTGACGAATGGGACCTGATGGCTTCGGGCAGCTACAACGGAGATGGATGGTGTCCTGCAGGATACACGGCGTTTGAGAAGGAACAGAGCGGATGGTTGACCTCCATCGTATTGACTGACCCTACGGCTATCATCGGTCTTGCCCCTACGAGTCAGGGGGGTGAGGCCTACAAGATATACAACGATGGCGACTCCACATGGTGCGAATATTACTTGCTTGAAAACCGTCAGCAAGATGGTTGGGACAAGGAAATTCCCGGAAGCGGACTCATCATCACACATATTGACTACGATGAGGATGTATGGTGGAACAACACGGTGAACGACACCCGAAACCACGAACGGTGTACGATTATCGGCGCCAACAACAATGCCTACAGACCAACAGGCTATGCCTATCCATATATGGAGAACGACTCGCTGACCAACTATTCTATCCCTGCAGCCAAGGTGTATAAGAAGTCGGCAGAGGGCAACTACCTGATGAACAAGCCCATCACAGAAATCACCCAAAACTATGGTCTCGTGTCATTCAAATTCATGGACAACAGCACGGGCATCGAGCACATCAGCATAGGTGCAAATATTGACAACAACCGCCCCATAAAGGCTTACACCACTACCGGTGTTCTGGTGGCTGTATTGCCCTCAGCCGCTGCATTGCAAACATTGCCCCAAGGCATGTATCTATTGAAACAGGACAAAACGATCAAATGGGTTAAGCGATAAAACAACAATGAACAAACAAAAAACATCTACACATCTGCTGGCGCTATTTGCAACAACTGCAACATTGGTGCTGGCAGCTTGTTCATCTGAAGAAAAACAAAACGGTACTATACCTACAAACAATGTTCCCATCAATTTCAGTTTGTATAGCAACAGCTATTCTCGTGCCAACGATGGCGGAACAGCGACAACCGCTGCGACACTGTCAGAAAACGGATTTACCACATTGGCCATTTATCAGGCTGACGAGGATACTGAAGAAGAGGTTTATTTCTTTCAAAACATCACGCCCAAGACCACCAATGGCAACACATCGTTCCAATCCTCCTACTATTGGCCACTGCAGGGCAGCATGAAGTTCTATGCCGTTTATCCTCTGAGCGGAGGCAGCGAGGGCATCACACTCAACAACAGTGCTACCGACATCAAACTTGGAGCGTGGACTTGCCCAGGTTCTGTGGATGTAGTGGCTGCCACTACAGCAACTTTCACTTGTCCGGTTTCCACTGCCAATTTGCCCAGCTTTCCCAATATCCCCCTGTCGTTCAAGCACTTGTTGGCCAATGTGTCATTCAAGTTTGTCCCTTCCGACAAGAATCCTGACCTGACCTACAAAATCAAGAGCTTTACCATCAAGGCATTGGGCAATGCCGCTGGTTATGATTTCAGCAATGAGAAATGGGATATGACCGGTGCCACGGAAACGACTTATATCTTTATTGATGAAGAGGTGAGCTTTAAAGGCAATGAAACATACGACTGCCCCACCACCCTATTCATGCTTCCTCAATCAGGAACCAGAACCATTTCCATCAGTATGGAAATTTACAACAAGGACATTTTGATTGACAAACGCACTGCTGAAGTCAATTTAGGAAGCACTTATCCTTGGACCAAAGGAATAAAGACCAATACCAATTTCACCTTGTATCCACAAAACAATATTGGCTTTACCGTTAATGTTGAAGAATGGTAATCTTCATTCAACAAGTCACATACCGGCAGCAAGTCTGATACCAGGACTGGCTGTCGTTTTTTTGTCATGCCTGTCGTGCGAGGGTTTCTATGATCCAGGCCAAGACTACAACAAAATACCCATACAACTGAAACTCGACTGGAGTGAATTGCCCGAACCACCCGAGGGGATGACAACCATTTTCTATCCTCACAACGGCGATGCGCCTATCCAATGGCAGAACAACCAGACCAATGGCATCGATGTGGTACTGCCCAAGGGAAAATACGACATCATCGTGTTTAATCTCAGCCCAAACGAATACTCATCATTCTCCTTTTTCGATTTAAAGGACTTCAACTCTGCCCAGGTTTCCATCAATGAACAGGTGTACCAACATACCTCCTACACCTTGCCTCCGCTATTGGCCACTATAGGCTATGAGCATCTTGACCTGACATTCAACGAGACAGAACCCTCATCGGTTTCCTTCCGTTTGACGCCTCATCTGTGCAACGTGACAACCACCATTCGTATCGCCGTGAAAAACCTGGTTGATGCCAAAATGATCAGTGGCACATTGCATGGCATGGCAAAGACCGTGATGCTGGGAAGCGGACATACAAACGACGAGCAAATGGATTTTCCGTTGGTACAATGGGAAAGACAAATGACCAACGACAAAGACGGATTCGTCACGACAACCATCTCCACCTTTGGGCAAACCAGCGATGAGAGTGAGTTGTCCATCAGCCTCAACTTCGTGATGAGCGATGGCACAACCAATTATCGTGCCACCATCCGTCAGCAACAGTTTTCTCTGTTGCTTTCCGCAAAAAACAAACTGGTGATTGAAACTGCATTGCCTGAAACTCTGCCCCACACAGAAGCAGCAATTTCAGGCAATGGATATGAAATCAATGTTGATGATTGGATTGAAACAGACAGTCCAACCATCCACATCTAAAATTTATTCCAACCAGCGTGGGTCACCCACCTGCTCAACCTGCAAGGCTGTGTTCTTCACGGTGAAGTCGCCATTGTCAGGATCCTTGAACATGTCCTTGGCCGAACCTTCAAAGGCCGCAATCTCTGCAATCTTGCCACTGCCCAGCACAAAGTCGTTGGCAGCATAACAGCTTGACCCAGAAATCTCGAATGTTCCCTGCTTGCCTCTCGCCGCCGGGTCAACCGTCTTGGCGAGCAGCAGTTTGTAGAGATTCACTTTCATGGTTTCGGCATTCTTGGCATTGATGAAGTATGCACCATTGCCCAGCAGATTGTAGAATGTGCACGACTCGATATTGATGGTCATCGACTTGCAGAGCGAAACATCAATAAAACTCTTCTTGCCCATAGCCACATTGTAGAAGGTAGAATTGCTGATATTGATGCTCTCCATCTCACAACCACCCTTGTCGAAACAGAAGAGGGCATAGTTGCCGGCATGGTTGGTCACCACACAGTTGTCCATCTTGAGTTTGCCAATACGCTGACCGCTGCTCACATCCTTCATACGGATAATGGCATTACTGAGATTGGCAATGTTACACTGTGTAAATGTCAGGGCATCGAGCGAACAGGTTTCACCATTATTGATCAGATATTCGCAACCCTTGGTTCCTGTTTCGGCATCATAGCAACCGTCAATGTTCAGATGCTCAAAGTTCACATAAACATGGTTTCCACCAATCGACATACTCTTTTTCACTTGCAGCGTGGCAAACTCACCAGCCCTTCCAAAGAAGTTGACACCTACACCTTCAGGAATATCGAGTCCTTCAGAGGCTGTTCCCAGGGTGAGTGTTGCACCAGCAGGAATACCAATAGACAGAGTGGCTGTGCCCGTCTGAGTTTTGGCGAGTGCCTGATCAGCCAGATCGTTAAGCATTTCCTGAGTGATTTCTGTGAATGACGGGTCAAGACTATACATCAAATCAGCGGCAGGCATACCCTTGGCTGTCTTCACGGTCTTGGCACCCAACAGGATGTCGCCATTATATATAGAAAAGGTGTAAGTCTTGTTGGAGCGTAAGCCCGTAAAGGTATATTCAGCGGCAGCCCTGTCGGCATCGGTCAACATCACAATAGTTTCCTCCGGTTCCTCGTCAACAGTGGTCGAGGCTACCAGTTTGGTTACGTGTGAACCTTCAATCCATGTCAGGCGCACACTCTCGTCAAGACGGTCAGCCTCGGGTATATCACGCAACACACCAGGAGTTCTGAATGAAGCTCCCGACTTATAATAAACCCAGTTGGAGGGTGCCTTGTCGTCAGACATGGCCCTTACACGGAGGAAATACTCCGTATATTCCGTCAACCCTTTCAGTTCTACGGGCGACTTTACGATACTCTTGTCCTCTCCAAACACACGGGCATTGGCACCGCCCATGGGAATCTCATCGTACAGAGAGTCGGTGCTGATTTCCACAATATAATACTGCACATTCTTGTCGTAGGCATCAAAGGTGACAGTGGCCACAGAGGGAGCGTTGTCATCGGTCTCCACTCCCAGGTTGCTGCTCTTCACACCAAACAGGCGGTCGAAGGCACTGTCGGTACTCCAGTCGTTGCCATCGGTACACGATGTAATGGGGGCAATGGCGCATACCGCCATTGCCATCCTTATGATATGATTGAATTTCATTGCTCTATGCATGGTTTTAGTCGTTATAACCGTATGAATTATGTAATTTTCCGTTAGAAGCAGAAATTGTTGTTGAAGCTATCGGCATGAGGTAGCGGTTCTTGACAACAACACCATCTCCTACGAGTCCACTGCTGATGGTTGGCAGATTGGTATCCACCTGCTTGTCCTTGCCTGTACCCACAGCCGACTTGCCAAAGCCATCTACACTGCCGGCATAGTCGTCGGGGTTGGATGGCAAACTGTACCATGTCACACTGTTCATGTCGATTTTTGTCTGCTCGGCATCACTGTAATTAAAGTAGAGTTTGTCTGGATATTTGCCACTCTGCAGGTCGTTGAGATAAGTCTGCTTGAAGGCGTTGATGCGGTCAACAAGCAGGTTCCAGCGAATCAGGTCCCACTTGCGGTAGCCCTCACCGGCAAACTCCCAAGCATTCTCCTGTACCAAAGCTTCAAAGAATCCTTCTTTGGTGCGAGGCACATTGTTCATATAATTATTGGCTATCGAAGCCTCGCTGAAAGCGCGGTTGTGTACCAAGGCCAACGCCTGGAGGGCAGTGATGCCGGCATCACCCTGATAGCTGCCTTCAGGACCTGCCAGTTCGTTGAGACACTCAGCATAATAGAGCAACACCTGCGAATAACGCATCTTGACGGGATTGACACCTGTCATATGCTTGGCCGTAGCCTTGAGGTTTTCCTGCAACCACTCGTTGCTCATCTTGCGGCAATCCCACTTAGCACAATACAGTCCGAACGGTGCATTGCCCAACATGCTCTCAATGGTATTCTTGCCGTCCTGCTTGATTTCGAAGGCGGCAATAGTAATGTCGCGGCGAAGGTCGTTCTTGTCGTAAGAATACAGCAACGGAGCGGTGAGTTTCAGCTTGCCTGAAGAGTTGCCGTAACCATATTCTGTAGTCACACCGTTCATACGCACACCAACAGTATAACCCAGCTCACCGGTGACATTGCGTCCCATCGGGATTTCAAAAAGGTTCTCATGGTAAGTTTTGTCCAACTGCAACTGGTTGATGAGATACCACTGGTTCTCGAACGAGGGATTAAGCTGGTGGGTTCCATTGTTGATGATGGCACTGAGGTGTTTCAAGGCCCTGGCATAAAGGTCGGTGCGCACATCCGCAGCTGGGCGCTGTGTAGGATAGGTGGCATCACTGTATGAGGCAGTCTCATAGCCTTCTTTGGCCTTCTCGCGTATGGCATAACCTGCACGTGTCATGGCGATTTGTGCCAACAGTCCGTGGGCATAGCCCTTGGTGATACGCTCGGTGGTATATCCACCCACCTCGTCGGCCCAGGGAAGCATTTCCACAGCTTCTTCAAGGTCAACCAGCAGTTGGTCGAGAATCTCGTCACGGTCGGTCTTCGACAGGTAAGCGTTGGAGAGATCGCTCTTTGACGGTTCTGTCTTGAAAGGCACATCTCCAAAGAAACGCACAAGGTCAAGATAACACATGGCACGCAGGGTGAGTGCCTCGCCCAGATAACGTTTCATGGCCTGCTGCTCTGAGGTGGAGCCATTGGTGAGCAGATTGCTGTTTCTCACTCCTGCCACCACATCATTGGCATCCTCGATGACACCGTAGATGGCATCCCAAACGCCACTGATTTTTGACCAAGCCGGACTGGCGTTATAGTTCATGTTGCCACGTTCGCTGGTGGTGTTGGTGGCATCGTCGCCCAGTCCGTCAACCAGTTCGATGTCGCTGTTCAGGTTCCAGACAATCGCCAGGTCCTGTGAATAAGTGCGGTCTTGTGTCAGTCCGCCATATATCTTGTTGACACGCAGCTCTGTATAATAGGTAGAGTTATATACATCAGTGGTTTCCAGTTCTGATGGCGACTTCTGGTCGAGGAAGTCTGAACAAGAAGACATACTGATTACCCCCATTGCGATACACGCTGCTGAAATGATTTTTTTCATAAAATGCAATTCCTTTCTAATTAAAATGTTACGTTAACGCCTACAACAAACGAGCGGCTCTTGGGATAAGCGGCATAGTCGATGCCAGGGCACATCGGGTTTTTCTTGCTGCTGGTATCCACTTCGGGGTCATAGCCCTCATATCCTGTGATGCAGAACAGGTTGTAGCCTGTAAAGTAGAGACGTACATTCTCCAGATAAGCAGCCTTCACCCAGCTCTTGGGCAAGGTATAACCGATGGTGATATTCTGCACACGCAAGAATGAGGCATCCTCCACGGCATAGTCAATCAGCTGCATGGCAGTAACACCTGCTGGATTATACATGGCCTTGCCTTGGTTCAGCTCGTTGAGTCGTGCCATCACACCTTCCACACCATCGTATGCAGCGATAGTGGTGGAACCTGGACGACCGAGGTTAAGACCTGTTGCAGGGTCAATCCATGTATAGCGGTTGTCGAGATTGAAATCGGCCACGAGATTGTATTTGGTGTTCGAGCCTGAATAGAAGGCATTGGCCAGTTTGGTACCGTTCACGATCTTGTTGCCCAGCGAGTAGTTGAAGAACACATTGAAGTCGAGGTTGCCCCAACGACCATCAAATCCGAAACCTCCCGTGGTAGTAGGCACGGTATTGCCAAGACGCTGCTTGATGGGGTCACCGTTTTCATCCACCTGCACCTTGGGAACACCGGGATAGAGGTTACCACCGAAGATGTCCTTGCTGTTGTCTTTCTTACCGTCAACGAGCGACCAGTTGCCCTTGGCATTAAGCACCAGGTCGCCGGTGTTGGTCACGGGGTCATACACCGTATAATAACCGTTCATCTTATAGCCCCACAATTCACCCAGGCGGCCGCCGGCCTCTACCTTGAAGTCTTCATACTTGGAGATGGTAGAACCACTCCAGCTTGAGCTTTGCCAAGGATTATCAATGTTCAGTTCGTCAATCTTGTTCTTGTTGTATGAAACGTTGAAGTTGAAATTCAGCCCGAAATTCTTCTTGTCAACAATCACGGCATTGACAGCCAGTTCCACACCACGGTTGGATGTCTTTCCAAAGTTCTGGAACTGATAGTTGTAACCTGTGTTCGAGGGGATGAGGGTCTGCATGAGCAGGTCTTTGGTGGTATTCCAATAGAAGTCTAACGTACCAGAGATACGACCGTTGAAGAAACCGTAGTCGATACCCAGGTTACGGGTGATGGTGGTCTCCCATTTCAGTTCAGGATTATAGAGGTATGTGCCATGCTGCAACATCGATTGGCGCTCTTCGTTGAAGAAGGGAGCCTTTGAAGTGTTTGAAGCCATGGAATATACAGTAGAGAGCAGACCGGAATTGATGCGGTTGTTACCTGCAGTACCGAAGCTGAGGCGGAGCTTCAGATTAGAAAGCCATTTGCTGCTGCCCTTCATGAACGATTCTTCTGACATGCGCCATGCCAAGGCCAAAGAGGGGAAATAGCCCCAACGGTTGTCTTTGCCAAACTTGCTTGAACCATCGGCACGCAGGGTGAATGTGGCAAGATACTTGTCGGCCAGTGTATAGTTGACACGTCCGAAGTAGGAGAGGATGTTCTCCTTGGCTGCAATGCTCACCTCATTGGGCAGTGCGGTGCCTGCCGCGGTGTTGGAAAGCACGTCGCTGATGGTAAACGAAACGGGATAGGCCACCGATGTACTGGTGCGGGTGGTCTGGCGACTGCTGCTCCACTCCTGACCCACGAGCACATTGATGCGGTCGCGTCCGCCGAAGAGTTTTGAATTATCGTAGGTCACGGTATTGGCATTGCGCCAGTTCTGCTTGTTCACCTTGGTAAACACAGCCTGTGGCTGACCGTTGAAACCATACTTTGAGTTGGTAGTGGCCTCAGATCCCCACACCTGGTCGGTATTGTTGTAATCCCAACGATAGCCAAACTCTGTACGGAAAGTGATGTTCTTGAAGGGTTTCCAGTTCAAGCCCACATTATAGTTCTGCTGGAAACGCTCCTGGTATTTGTAAGAGTCGGTGATGCGCTCCAATGGATTGCGCTCGATAGAGGCATTGTTTTCCTCGTCATCGTCCGACACTGTGAGCGGATAAACAGGGAAGAATTTCACCGTATTGGCCACGATAGAGTTGGCGGCATTGCTTTCGTTGGTATCAGCGCCACCATTAAGACCATCAAGCTTGGTAAAGGCCAGTCGGCTGTTGAAGTCGAGAGTGAACCATTTGTTGAGCTTGGTATTGAACTTGGCGTTGACATTGTTCTTGGCATAGCCAGAACCCAACATGATGCTCTTCTCGTCGTTGTGAGAGAAGCCCACGTTGTATTTCATGTCTTTAGTGCCGCCGCTCACGTTGACATTATACTGTTTCTGCAGTCCTGTACGTCCAAAGAGCTCATCCTGGTAATCCGTGCCTTCCACCGATTTCCAGATGTCAAGGTCGTTGTAGTTGCCATAACCCGTCACTCCACGCTCATACAGGGCGTAGGCAAAGTTGTAGGGATCCATGGTCTCCACCAGTTTGGTTACTTTTTTCCATCCCAGCGAAGCGTTGAAGTTGACCTGTGTCTTGCCTTCCACACCGCTCTTGGTGGTGATGATGATAACACCATTGGCACCACGTGCACCATAAATGGCTGTAGAAGAGGCATCCTTCAGCACATCGATGCTTTGGATTTCAGTGGGTGCAATGTCGCTGATGGAGGAAACAGGGAAACCGTCAACGATATACAGCGGAGAGTTGTCCTGCGAGAGCGAACCTCCACCACGCACACGAATCTTCACGTCGGCATCGGGAGAGCCTTCGGTAGTGGTGATGTTCACACCGGCCATCTTGCCGGTCATGGCCTCGCTGACATTCGACACGGGGATGTTGGCTATCTGCTTGGCGTTGACCGAAGCTACAGAACCCGTAAGGTCTTTCTTCTTCACGGTGCCATAACCGATAACCACCACATCGTTAAGACTTGTCGCCTCGTCTTCCATGACGATGTCAACACTTGTTTTTCCTGACACGTTCACCGTCTTGGTTTTCATACCGATGTAAGAAATCTGCAACGGGTTCTTGCCAGTGAGTTTGAGAGAAAAGTTACCGTCGAGGTCGGTCACCGTAATGTTTTTGGTTCCCTTTTCTGTGACGGTAGCTCCGATGACAGGCTCACCAGTGGTGTCCTTCACATGTCCTTTGATGGTCTGGGCAGACAATCCACCCACCACAAAGGTGAACAGCACAAGCAGTGCAATTCGGAATAATTTCAAATTACCAGACATAGATATTATTTGTTTGTTTAAAATAGTTTACTTGAAACTTATTAATGTTTCAAAGATTTTGCAAAGATAACAAAATATCAGAAAATAAAGGAAAAAATCAATAATTTTCATTATTTATATAAGCAATATCACCTACATCTCCACCTTAGCATAACCTCTACACGATCATTCAGCCCAAACTGAACAGTCGTTGAAGCTGACTTCAAACCACATTGATGTAGGCTTCAACAACCATTCGGTCCAGACTGAACGCAATAGGCAACACCCCACAACAAATTGAAGCATTGCCTCTATTTCATTTTCATGTCACTTCTTCTTCAAGGCGATGCGTGCCTCTTCAAGCATTCCCTGGATATAGGGGTCTTCAAACGAATAGAGTTTGATGAGTTCTGCCAATGTCTTCTGACAGGTGGCCCGCTCGTTGTCGGTGAGCAGGTGCTGGTGTTTCTTGCACAGGTCAACAATCTTGACCACGATGCCGCTGCGCAGCAGGGTGTCATCGGCTGAATTGGCCGATACCATCGAAGCCCGCAGCGTGCCGAAACGTTTCATGAAGTCAACATCGTTGTTGATTTGCGGCTCACTGTTTCCAAGTCCTGTCACCAAATAGCCTCGGTCGTCGATGATCTGCCCGCTGCCATAGGTGATGACACGCTGATTGGACACGCGCGTGGGGTCATTGCCATAGATATGATAGCGCAATATCTTCACCTTGTCAAATTCTTCATACCACACAAGGGCATAGGCATGACGCTTGTCGGGATTCTTGCTGTCGCGGAAGAATGACAAGAGATAATTGTGGCTGGCATGGGAACCGAACAAAATCGAATACTGGTTATTGGTGCCATACGACACTTTCATTTCCGTATTGGTCATGTCGGTCGTGTTTCGGTAGAACCTGTAGGCATCTTTTTCATCAGAGAATGTCTTGATGAATCTCTCCCCAAGTTTGCCGAAATCACCACTTTTCATCGCTATCTCGTCATACAGGCAATAGGTCGTGGGATTGGCCTCGTTGTCCTCGTAGTGGGTTTTTGTGAGCAATGTCTTGTCGGCCCTGGCATCCAGTTCGTTGAACAGCTGTTCTATTCTTGATTGCGCCGAAGCAACGACTGTCATCGTTGTGGCAACGAGCAACAGCCCCACCCGTTTCATGTGATTATTGATCTTGTTCATATACCTTATTTTTAATATTGTTCTTCATATTCAACATTACAAATCTCGTTGATTCTAATTTCCTGATAGATGGACATGGCTTCCACCAGGCGTTCGGCTTCTTCCATTGCAATAGCCATACTGTCTTCACTGATGCCTGCAGGTGTTGGTGTCGAGGCAAGCAGAGGCCGAGGAACGGGAAGACCATAGGGCGAACGGCGCAGCTTCTTGGGTTTGCTTTCTGGCAATGGGGCTGTTTCCACATTGCCCTCTCTCACCGTGTCAACAGGCGCCAACACCTGTTTTGCCGTATCTTTCGGCATCGCGACAGCCACCTCGTTCACTACACGGTCACCGCCCATGTTCAGCACAAGCACCACAAGGACGGCAACAGCGGCTGCAACAGACATCCACGCCCATAGCGGTCGGCGCTTGTTGCGCTGGCTTGTCATGCCCGTTTCGTCAAATCCTTCGTCAAACTGGCGGAACATTTCACGGTAAGCCATCCAGTCGTCATCAGCCATCCCCTTGGGCTTGTCGGCATCAGAGGCGTGTCGGAACCAACCGGCAAGCGTCACTTCCTCCTCCACGGTCGTCTTTCCGTCCATAAACCGTTCGAGCAGTTTTTCCCATTCAGCTTTTTTCATTGTCTGTTTCTTCTTTTAATGTCATTGAACAATTTCTTTCGCGCAGCAGAGAGCATCACGCAGACCGAGGCTTCGCCGATGCCCAGCAGTCGTGCAATCTCCTCGTTGCTACGCATTTCCATCTGGCGCATCCTCAGCACCTGCAGTTCTCTTGGTGGCAACTTTTTCATCCGCTGCACAAGCCATCGCTCCTCTTCCTCCAGTTCCATGTTCTCTGACGGACTGGCCCATCGCCCGGCAGGCTGCCCCACCCCTTTTTCGGCATCAGCAAAAAGGGCATAGCTTCTTTTCTGCCTCCTCGCCATGTCTATGGAGACATTTCGGGCGATGACCAAAGCAAGTTTGAAGGCATGACTGTCGTCATTCAACTGGTCGTGCAATGCCCACAGGCGCAGCATCACATCGCTGGCTGCATCATCGGCAGCATCAGCCGACGACAGCATCCGCACGATGGTTGCGCGGACCTTTTTCCGCAGTTGCAAGGCTATTGCTTCAAACTCGCTTTGTGTCATTCGTTGAAATTAGGAACTTTTTATGATAGATATATTATATATCATGTGACCCTTAGGGTCTGGCATTGATGTTTTTTTGAGAAGATGTTCTGTTGTGGATAACAGCACGGCTACCGCTGATGACAAGACCGCTCCTGTCAACAGAACCTGTACCTTCAACAGTTGACTGGAAATCTTTCACATTTCCCGAAACCTTAATGTCTCCGGTGCCCGCCACAATACATGCCAGCACATCACAACCACAGAACATGGCATCAATATCTCCTGTTCCTGCCACAGTCAGTTTCGCATTGCTGCATTGGTCGTCCACCTTGTCAATGTCAATGTCGCCAGTGCCGGCAACACTGGCTGTCAGCTTTTTCGTCTTGACCTGCTGAACGTCGATGTCTCCTGCACCTGCAATGCTTAAATATAGGTCTTTGGCTGTCACCTTCTTCAACGACATGTCACCTGAACCTTCGATGCTAAAGTCAAGTCTTCCGGGCGATAAGATGTCGGTCATGGCAATAAAATCCCCCACGCCTTCACATCTCACAGTGCTCAGTTGAGGAGCAGTCACATAAACAACGACTTTATTCAAGATCTTGGCTGTGCGGAATGACACTCCACCAATTTCATTCTTCGAGGTTTCGGCATAAATCAACAGCGTGTTGTCTTTCACCTTCACCTTCACCTTGTCCATGTCACGCTCTTCGGCTACAATCTTCACCGAATGTTTGAAATCTTGAGTGTAACGAACTGTTACGTTCGACATGATGGTCACGTTGTTGAACGAAGGAACAGGAACTGTCTTCTCCATCATGTTCTTGTTCTTGCATTGGGCACTGAGTGCCACCACACCTATGGCTAAAGCCAAAACAAACAATAATTTTTTCATCATTCATCTCCTTTTATAATTGCTTTATATCTATATTAACGAACGAGATGGAAAAAATTAATGCCCAACAACAACTTTTTTTGCCAAATACATTGAATTTCTTTAAAAACATCATTAGTGTCCCGTAAAAA
>SFEK01000154.1 GCA_004557285.1 Bacteroidales bacterium
GCAGATAGAGAAGTTGTCGATACTTAAACCCTACTCTTTCGTGCTTGAAGACGAGGAAAAGGAAAACGTGGCTGAGTTATTTGTGGTAGATGACGACACGGTGATTATCGACCCGGAACTTATGAAGGATCTAGACAAAGACCTTGACGATTTCCTCGAAAAGTTACTGAAAGAGTAAATTCAACATTCAACTTATAATTTCCTCAATTCCCAGAAAGTGACTGCGGCAGCGGCGGCTACATTTAGAGAATCTACGGAATGGGACATGGGGATGCGCACCACGTAATCGGCGGAATTTATCACGTGGGCGGGCAGTCCGTCGCCTTCTGTCCCCATTATGACAGCCAAACGCTCTATTGTCTTCAGTTCCGGATAATCAAGTGGAATGGAATTGTCGCTTAACGCCATGGCGGCAGTCTTAAAGCCGTATTTGGAAAGGCTCTGCACCGGCTCGTCAAGCCATGTCCAAGGCACAAGAAACACACTTCCCATCGACACCCTTACGGCTCGACGGTTGAGCGGGTCGCATGAGTCGCGGGTGAGCAGCACGCCATCGATGCCGAGTGCAGCCGCCGAACGGAAAATGGCACCAATATTTGTGGTGTCGCATACAGCGTCGATCACCACGACCCTACAAGCATTGCGGCAAACATCATCGACAGTGGGAAGATGAGGGCGACGCATAGCACAGAGCACACCACGGGTGAGAGTATACCCAGTGAGCGAGGCAAGAAGGTGACGGTCGCCGGTGTAGATTGGGATATCACCACAACGCGAGATGATGCCGGCGGCATCGCCATTGATATGACGTCGTTCGCAAAGCAGCGATAAAGGCTGATAGCCGCTGTCAAGGGCAACCTTTATAACCTTAGGACTCTCAACGATAAACACACCACCGTCAGCCATCTGCGATTGCCGCAGCTGGGCTTCGGTGAGAGAATGATATACTTCTATGCCTTGCTGGTCGAGCGAGGTAATTTCCACCAAATTCATAACTTACTGATCCGGATTTTCAACATATCCCTGATATTCAGGCACGAGAGAGCTCATCACGGAGTCGTAGCTCTGGTGCATGATGGCTTGTATATTTCGCGGTCCCTTATCCACTGGATAAATGGGCTGGTGAATAGTGAGCGAGAGCGGATGCCAGTTTGCAAAGTGCCAGTCTCTTGTGCGTGGCATGATGTTGAACGAACCATTGATGGTAATGGGCACTACCGGCAGCTGCAATTCGTCGGCGAGCATGAACGCACCTTTCTTAAACACGCCCATATGTCCTGTAAACGACCGTGAACCTTCCGGAAAGACCACGACGCTCATTCCGCTCGACAGTGTTTTCCTTGCCGTGTCGTAAGTCTCCTTCACCTTGCTTGGTCCGCGTTTGTCCACGAATATCTGATGTGACTTTTTGCATGCGTATCCCACGAATGGAATTTTTTTCAATTGCCATTTCATCATCCATTTAAAGTTGCGGCAGAGGAAACCGTAGATGAGAAATATGTCGAACGCACCCTGATGGTTTGCAACAAACACGTAAGAATGTCCTTTTTCCAAATTCTCCTTTCCCTCCACCTTCACCGGCAGAAGAAATATACGTGTGATAATCCATCCCCAGACGTGTCCGGGATAATATCCCCAAAAATGTCCGTTACCTAGAGTGCATCCTATGGTAATGACGAGTGTTGTAAGGATGGTGGCGACTATAATTACCGGCACTGCCACCAACAACTGGTAGATGTAATAGATGTATTTCATATTATATTTTTTTATTGGATTTCCTAAGCGTTATCACCACTATCTCTCCTGGCACTCCAAACCGGAAAGGGATGAATCCTCCCATGCCTGTGGAGACGTTGATGGCACGGCTGCCTTCGTAGAACATGCCGCCCCACTCTCTATAGATTAGCTGTACGGGACTCCAGCCAAAGATGGAGAACTGCATGGCATGTGTATGACCGCTGAGTGTCAGCTGGACATTGCTCTGTGGAAGTATCTTGCGTCGCCATGCCGTAGGATCGTGCTGCAGCATGATAACGAAAGCCTTACTGTCTACACCTTTCAGCGTGGCGGATACATTGCCATTCTGGGGAAAATGAACGCCGTCGCCGTCGTTGGCCATTCCAGCAATTACGATGGAGTCGTTGGCGCGGCATATGGAATGGTGTTCGTTAACTAACAGTCGCCAGCCCATCTGCTTCTCAAGACTCATGGTCTCACGCTCGTTAGCCAAACGGGTGGAAGGGTCGGCATTGATATAGTTTGAGTAGTCGTGATTGCCTAGCACGGAGTACACTCCGTCTACGGCCTTTAGAGACGATAGAGTCTTAAGATGAGGATATATCTCTTGGGGCTCGCGGTTCTGCAGGTCGCCGGTAAAGACGATGGCATCAGCACGCTGGGCGTTGATACTGTCAACAAACTGTTGCAGCAGGTGCTGGCGTGAGGCATCGTAGGTTCCCACATGTGCGTCTGAGAAGTGTACTATACGGTAGCCATCGAAAGATGCAGGCAGCAGCGCCGACCGATATTCTACGTGTCGCACTTTTACCTGTGAAAAGCCTGTCGTACAACCATATACTGCAACATACCAAATAGCGGCAACCAAAATGAAGCCGACTATTCGTCCGTAATTGCGCGGCTGATGATGTGTTCTTTTAGTCACAGTCCTAATGGTGCGGCTTGTGATATGACCGAGGAATGTACACAGCGCATATATAGCCTTTGGCACCACGATTGTAGCAAGCAGAAAGAGATAAGTATTCATCAACGAGAAGTCGCGCGGCGCAAAGTCTTTCGACATGACAAGAGCCACCGTTGCGACAATCATCAGCAGCGATGGCAGCAGTAGCAATACACACCTTACCTTTCTCACCTTTTTGTCGGCCTTGCTTATTACATATCGTCTGAAAAGCCAAGTGTCTGACAGTATTATTGCCAATAATATCGGTATGAATATTTTTGTTATCATGTCTCTCTCGTTATCGGATTAAGAAACTTTTTCATTATTTCCATAGGCACTCCCCGTCGGAGCGCGTAGTCGGCGAGTTGGTCTTGGCCTATGGCTCCAATACTGAAATAGCGGGCTTGTGGATGGGCCATCATCAGTCCGCTTACGGAGGCATGCGGTTTCATTGCCCCGTTTTGTGTGAGCCTCACTCCTATGTCTGCGAAGTGAAGTATGTTGTCGAGCACAAAGTTTAGGCTGGCGTCGGGCAGAGAGGGATAGCCCACGGCGGGGCGTATGCCTTGGAATTTCTCCGCATGCAACTCTTCGATGGTGAGTTGCTCGCAGGGAGCATAACCCCAGTAGATTCGGCGCACCTCCTCGTGCATTTTCTCTGCCGTGGCCTCTGCAAGGCGGTCGGCTATGAGCTGCATCATCATACGTTCGAAGTCGTCAGAGGCATATTCTGTCTCAAGGCGTATGTCTACTGATGTGACAAAAATCCCCATGGTATCTGCAATGCCTTGTTGAATGGGACGAATGAAGTCGGCGAGACAGAGGCATGGGGCTGTGTCGCCCTGTGGTTTCTGCTGGCGCAACATGGGCAGACGATGTCCGGAGAAAAGGATGTCGTCACCATCGCTGTTTGCGTCGCCAATGGCAAAGAGGGCGTAGGTGTGGTGGTCGGATTCGAGGTCTCTCATCCTTTGCACTGCCTGGTGCCGAAGCCGCTGTTGCTCGTCGTGGTCTTTCACTTGCCATGCATGATAGAAATATGCCCAATTTATGTATGGCAGTACTTCGCTGATGCGGTATGTGAGGCGTTGTCTGTTCATTTGCCTTAACTATTACTCCCTGAATCTCACGGCTTCCGCCGCATTGGTGTCTACGATATGACCGTCGGCAAATACTGTTTTTCCGTTGCAGAAGGTGCGCTCTACTCTCCACGAGAAGGTGTGTCCCTCGAATGGTGTCCATCCGCATTTGCTCATTACATTGTCGGCTTTCACTGTCCATGGTTCCACCTTACGCACCATCACAAGATCGGCCTTATATCCTTTTCTTATGAAGCCGCGTTTTGACACGTTGAATATCTTTGCCGGATTGTGACACATGAGTTCCACAAGTCGTTCCATGCTTATCACACCTTGGTCGAGGAGTTCGAGCATAGAGAGCAATGAGTATTGTATCGAGGGCATGCCAGAGGCGGCTTTGGCAGCACCTCCTAGTTTGTCGGATAGCAGGTGAGGCGCATGGTCGGTGGCCACAACGCTAATTCTGCCATCGGCAAGCGCCTTACGCAGCTCGGCCTGGTCTTCGGCTGTCTTTATAGACGGGTTCACCTTTATGAGTGTGCCGAGCCGGGCATAGTCGCGGTCATTAAACATCAGATGTCCTATCACAGCTTCGGTTGTGATATTTTTGTCGTCCGGCCGCAACAGATTCAGTTCCTCTCGAGTGGAGATGTGTGCCAAATGCAGCTGTGTGCCATGCCGGCGTGCCATATCCACTGCAACCTTTGAACATTCCACGCAAGCCTCACGGCTACGTATCTCCGGATGGTGTGTCATATCAGGATCGTTGCCGTAGAGTCGTTTTGCTTCTGCCATGTTGGCATTGATTATGGCAGTGTCTTCACAATGTGTCATTATGGGCATGTTGGCAGTGGCGAATATTTGGTCGAGGGTTTGTTTCTTGTCCACAAGCATATTGCCTTTCACGCCTTGCTATGTCGAACTTCTGCATCAGCGCATCCACTGAGGTGGTTTGAGGCACTGTGTTTGGCATGTCAAAATATGTGGTGACTCCTCCTGCGGCAGCAGCTCTCGACTCTGTCGCGATGTCTGCTTTTTGTGTCAGTCCGGGCTGGCGGAAATGCACGTGGTCGTCGATGACACCAGGCAAAAGGAAACAGCCCGTGGCATCCACTACATTAATGTCGTGAGTTGCCTTGGGCTGTTGGTCTGTAGCTTCCTTACCGATGTAACATATAACGTCTTCGTTTATCAAGACGTCAATATTTTCTATTACCCCGTCGGTTACGACGGTGGCATTCTTTATCAGTGTGGTCATTACTTATAAAATGAAGTATGTTTACTTTATTGAGTCGGCTTTTTGTTGGATTACCGTAGGCAGATTGTTGACTCTGGTAGTGTCGGCAACAACAGGTTTTGCCGGCGATCCATCAGGTTCCAATCCTTGCATTCTTGCCTCGTTTTCAGTGGCGGTCTTGTAATAGTCGCTTACGTAAGGGTCGTTTTTGAACTTCTCCGTTGCCTTGCTCATGATATCCTCTATCTGCGGTGTGAGTATTGGGTATTGGTATCCGCTCGTGATCATCATGAACACACCTGGACCGAGCACGTTGTCAAAGTTCTCGATAATAAAAGATGTGACGAGTTGGTCTTCTTCCTTTGCTATTTTCTCTGCTTCGATACTGAGTTTTTGATTTATCTCGTCTTCATCGATGCCTTCAAGCATCATTTGGCTTTGTTTGTGTGCGAGCTCGTTCATGCGGTTGTCGAGCTGGCTGTGCTTGTCGATAAAGTCGTAGAGTTTTTCGTTGAGTGGTGTTCCGCCAACCTTTTGGCTTGCATTGTCAATTTTAATTACTATCTCACCTTCCTCCAATACCACAGGCATAATACTTTGGTCATCCATAAAAAGATTGGCCATACGCACAGTGTCGAGAGTTCCCGTGAAGTGGAATTGTC
>SFEK01000155.1 GCA_004557285.1 Bacteroidales bacterium
AAAGCAGGGTGTCAGCAAAACAAAGGTTTTTCTTGCTATATGTAATTAAACCGCCGTATGCCGAACGGCACGTACGGTGGTGTGAGAGGTCGGAAAACGAAAGTAGGAAGAAAACTACTTCGTTTTCCTCCTACTCGATTAAGTATATTATTGATGCATCTTATTCACATGCTGACCACAGCACCTCGTTGATGGTGGGGTGAGTGTGGATGATGTCGTGAAGCTGGGCCACGGTGCAGCCGAAGTTCATGAGTGCAGATGCCTCCTGAACGATGTCGGCAGCATGGGCACCGTAGGCGTGGCAGGCAATGATCTTGTCGTCTTCGCCTACAAGCAACTGTACCAGACCTTCTTCGGCTTCTGATGCCAGGGCCTTGCCGTTGGAACGGTAGAGGGCCTTGCGCAGGGTGTAGTTGATGCCCTTGGCCTCGCATTGTTCTTCAGAGGGACCTACGCTTGCAGCCTCAGGGCTGGTGAAGATGGCAGAAGGCATGATGTCGAGACGGATATTGTCTGTCTTGCCCAGAATGTAGTTCACGCAGTGCATACCTTGAGCTGTTGCCGCATGGGCGAGCATCATTCTGCCGTTGACATCGCCTACGGCAAAGATGGAAGGAATGTTGGTCTGCATGTTGTCATCTACAGCAATGCCGCCGCGGTAACATTCCACGCCAACCTCTTCAAGACCAAGGTCGTTGATGTTGGCCTGTCTGCCTGTAGCCACAAGCACGGCATCGGCCACAATCTGCTGTTCCTTGCCTTTTTTGTCGGCATAGGTCACCACCAGCGCATCATCCTGACGGGCAATGGCCTTGACAGCCGACTGCATGGAGAAGTTGACACCACGCTTGCCCAACGCCTTGCGCAGACGCTTGGCAATGTCGGCATTCAGTTGGGGGAGACATTCCTTCAAGAACTCTACCACCGTTACCTCGCTTCCAAAACTGTTGAAAGCCGATGCCATTTCCATTCCTACAACACCTGCACCCACGATGCAAAGACGCTGGGGCACCTGCTGCACGTCGAGCAGTTCGGTTGAAGTCATCACGCCAGGAGTGTTGATGCCTTCTACAGGAGGCATCTTGGGTGTTGAACCTGTGGCAATGATGATGTTCTTGGCCTGATATTCCGTGCCGTCAACCACCACAGTGTTGGCATCCTTCAGGCGGGCATGGCCTTTGACATAGGTTACGCCGGGAGCTTTCATCAAACCTTCAACAGCCGAACGCAACTGGTTGATTACCTGATTTTTCCTGTCGGCTATCTTCTGGAAATCTATAGCGGGCATTTCGCCGGTAAAACTCTTCACCGTTTCAATCTTGTCGGCTTCATGGCAGAGCGCCTTGGTGGGAATACAGCCACAGTTGAGACATGTGCCGCCAGCATGTGACTCTTCAACCACTACAACCTTCAGACCCTTGGAGGCAGCGTAGCCGGCGGTGTGATAACCGCCGGGACCGCTTCCTATGATAATGATATCTGTATCCATAATCTTTATCAATGGTATCAACTGGTGATTAGTCTTTGTATGTCAAAATAGGATTCTTGGCTGCGAGCACATCGTCAACACGACCGATAGGGGTGTGGTGAGGAGCGCCATGCACAGTTTCGGGCTGCTCTATGGCCTCCTGGGCAATGGTGCGCAGCACGTTGATGAATCCGTCGATGGTTTTCTTGCTCTCGCTCTCGGTAGGTTCAATCATCATTGACTCGTGGAAGAGCAGCGGGAAGTAGATGGTAGGAGCATGGTAGCCATAGTCGAGCAGGCGTTTGGCCACATCCATTGTGGTGATGCCTGTAGATTTGTCTTTCAAGCCGTCGAACACAAACTCGTGCTTGCACAAACCGTCGATGGGCAGTTCGTAAACATCCTTCAGGCACTCCTTGATGTAGTTGGCATTGAGTGTAGCCAACGGACCTACCATCTTGATGTTCTCCTTGCCGAGAGTGAGGATATAGGTGTAAGCCTTGATGATGACGCCGAAGTTGCCGAAGAATGCACCAACGTGGATGGGGGTGTTGCTGCCTGCTTCTTTCTCGATGCGATAAGTTTCACCATCCTTTACCACATGTGGACGGGGCAGGAACTGCTCCAGACCGGCTCTTACGCCCACAGGACCGCTGCCGGGACCACCACCACCGTGAGGTGTAGAGAATGTCTTGTGCAGGTTGATGTGCATCACGTCGAAGCCCATGTCGCCTGGACGGCATGCACCCAACATGGGGTTGAGGTTGGCTCCATCATAATACATCAAACCGCCACATTCGTGAACAAGACGGGTGATTTCTGGAATTTCTGTCTCAAAAAGTCCCAGTGTGTTGGGGTTGGTCATCATCATGGCAGCCACTGTGTCGTCGAGCAGGTTCTTGAGGTCATCAACATCCACGCGACCGTCTTTCTTGCTCTTCACCTCAACAATCTCCAGACCGCATACTGCGGCAGATGCCGGGTTGGTGCCGTGTGCCGAGTCGGGCACGATAACCTTGACACGCTGTTTGTCTCCACGGCTCTCGTGGTAGGCGCGGATAATCATCAGTCCGGTCAACTCGCCATGTGCACCGGCAAATGGATTGAGGGTAAATTCTGAAAGGCCTGTAAGTGCGGCCAATGACTTCTGCAGACCATAGTAAACGGCCAATGCGCCCTGGCATGTTTCAGCAGGCTGTAGTGGGTGGAGAGCGGCAAATGCCTTGAGGGCTGCTGTCTCCTCGTTGATGGCAGGATTATATTTCATGGTGCAGCTGCCCAATGGATAGAAACCATTGTCAACGCCGAAGTTGTTGCCACTGAGGTTGGTATAGTGTCTCACCACAGTCATCTCGTCACATTCGGGCAGATTGGCATCTGCTGTTCTGCGCATTTCCTGTGGCAATGTATAGTCACCGAATTGGTTCTTGGGCAGAGAGTATCCTTTGCTTCCTGGTTGTGAAAGCTCAAATATGAGCTTACCATATAATTTGTTGTTCATAATTCCTTTTGTTTAGGTGTTTTTATTGATAAGCCGATATTATTTGCAGAGCTCAACCAAGCGGTCGATTTCCTCTTTTGTCCTGTTTTCAGTAACGGCAAACATGATGACATCGTCAGCCACTTTCACGCCGCCCAAGATACCGTTGTCAGCCAGTTTCTTCTGCAGTTCGTCAACGTTGCCGTTGAACTTCACGCAGAATTCATTGAAGAAAGGCTGGTTGTAGGCGAGTGTGAATCGTCCTGTGGCCAAGAGCTGGTCGCAGAGATAATGGGCACCTGCATAAGAGAGCTGAGCAGCCTCTTTGAGTCCTTCTTTGCCCATAACAGATGAGTAGATGGTTACGAAGAGGGCCATGAGTCCCTGGTTAGAGCAGATGTTTGAGGTGGCCTTCTGGCGGCGGATATGCTGTTCGCGGGCCTGCAGCGTGAGCACGAATGCACGCTGTCCGCGGTTGTCCTTTGTCTCACCTACGATGCGTCCGGGAATCTTGCGCATCAGTTTTTCCGTGCAGCACATGTAGCCGATGTATGGACCGCCGAACGACATGGGAATACCCAGCGACTGGGCTTCACCCACAGCGATGTCGGCACCCAGTTCGCCTGGAGTCTTGAGCAGGGCAAGGTCGGCAATGATGCTGTTCATGATGAAGAGTGCCTTCTTGCTGTGGCAGCGGTCGGCAAATCCCTCATAATTCTCAACGATACCGAATTTGTTGGGTTGCTGTACCACTACGCCAGCCACGTTGCCCTTGTCGAGCAAAGTGTCGAGACATGCTGTGTCAGTAACACCATCCTTCTCGTCGATGGTAACGATGTTGATGCCTTGGAAATGAGCATAGGTGTCGATGACGGCACGTGTCTTGTCGTCAACGGTAGCAGAAACGAGCACCGTGTCGGCCTTTTTGGCAGCGGCATTGGCCATGAGCACAGCCTCGGCGGTGGCGGTAGTACCGTCGTACATAGAAGCGTTGGAGATGTCCATGCCTGTGAGACGTGTCATGATGCTCTGATATTCAAAGATATAGTGCAGGGTGCCCTGTGAGATTTCAGCCTGATAGGGAGTGTAGCTTGTCAGGAACTCTGAACGCTGCAACAGTTTGGGAACGATAGAGGGTGTATAGTGGTCGTAAACACCGGCACCGGCGAAGCAGGTCATGAGCTTGTTGCCTTTGTTGATTTTCTCAAAGAAATTCCTGATTTCAATTTCGCTCATGGCCTCAGGCAGGTCATAGTCGCCCTTGAAGCGGATGCTCTCAGGGATTTCGGCATAAAGGTCGTCGAGAGTCTTCACGCCGACACGTTGGAGCATCTGCTCGATGTCTTTTTCAGTATGTGGAAAGAATTTGTAAGTCATAGTATTGGGAATAATTTGAACATTGCAAATAGAAAAGGGGGCATGAAAACCCCCTTGACTTGAAAAGTTGCATTATTGGTTTTCGCAGAACTTGGTGTAAGCCTCGGCATCCATCAAGTTGTCGAGTTCAGCCTTGTCGCTGAGTTCCACCTTGATAATCCAGTTCTCGAAAGCGTCCTGGTTGACAAGTTCAGGAGTATCTTCGAGTGCTTCGTTGATTTCAACTACAGTACCGCTCACGGGTGAGATGAGGTCGCTGGCAGCCTTAACGCTCTCTACAGCACCGAAAGTCTGTGATACCAATATAACCAAAGTCGCCATCAACTTTTACATACTCGTGTGACTCTGAATAATAGAGTCCTTCAATAACTTTTGCCATGTTTTTGTTTGATATTAATAGATGATAAATGTATTTTTGTTATTACTTAATGGTAGGGTAGGTGATTACTTCTTGTAGCTCTTCTGATAGAACTGTTTCTTCACCACTACTCCGGGGAAAGTCTTCTTGCGGATCTGCACTTCCAGTTCAGTACCCAGTTTGGCATGAGGAGTGTCAACCAATGCCATGCAGACGCTCTTTGATGTAGAGATTGACTGGTAGCCAGTGGTCACTTCGCCCACCTTCTCGCCGTTGTGCATCACAGCATAGCCATGGCGAGGCACTGCACGGTCTTTCAGTTCGATACCGATTACTCTCTGCTTCACGCCTTCAGCCTTCTGCTGTGCTACGGCCTCTTTGCCGATGAATTCCTCTTTGTCGAGTTTGCAGAACATGCTCAAGCCTGCCATGACAGGTGAAATCTCGGGGCTCAGTTCGTCGCCATAGAGGGGCAGACCCACCTCAAAGCGCAGGGTGTCGCGGCAACCCAAGCCACAAGGCAGACAGCGTCCGCTCTTGATGAGCAAATCCCAGCTGTTGCGAATAAAGTCGTGGCTGGCATAAATCTCGAAGCCATCCTCACCGGTGTAGCCTGTGCGGCTTACGATAACTTCCTCACCGTTGGTCTCAATCACCTTGGCAGTGTAGAACACCAAGTCTTTGCAGGGAAGGTTGAGCACGCTTTCCACAACGGCTTCGGCCTCAGGTCCCTGAACGGCCAGCTGGCCATAATACTCAGAGCGGTTCACAACATTTACGTCAAAGCCTTCGGCATTCTTGGTCATCCATGCAAAGTCTTTGTCGATGTTGGCAGCGTTGATGACGATGAAGTAGTTGTTTTCGCCCATTTTGTAAACGAGCATATCGTCAACGGTACCACCGTTTTCATAGAGCATCATGCCATAATATACCTGGAACTGGGGCGCGTTTGTGATGTCGTTGGTGAAGATGTGGTTCACGTATTTCTCGGCATCAGGACCGGTAACCACCACTTCTCCCATATGGGAAACGTCAAACACGCCACAGTGCTGGCGTACTGCATTGTGCTCTTCTGTGATAGAAGAATACTGTATTGGCATGATGAAACCACCGAAGGGAGACATCAATGCGTTCAACTCTACATGCTTGTCATACAAGCAGGTCTTTTTGTTTTCCATAATTGATTTTTTTTATTTTGTTATAAGGTTTATCAAATCTTCTTTTTTCAGGTTCATGATGATGTTGCTGAGGTCATCGGGCAAAGCCTCGCAGATGTCCTCTCGGGTGTATCTCACGTTCTTCAGTCGTGCGGTGATGTTACCGTCCATGTCGCCCACGATGAAGAAGTCGCCCAGGAGGTTTATTTTCTTGATCACGTTGTTTTTCAGTTCGATACGTATTTCAAAGTCACCCACGCCCTCAATGCGTCCTTTTTTCACAACCGTGTATTTGGGGTTGTTGCCATAGATGAATTCAGGCGTGTTGTATTCTTTCTCGATTTCCTTGATGCCTTCAATATCGTCGGGGGTAAGCATGATTTCGCCGTCGCAGAGGTTTTTTCTGACAAACAGCTTGAACGCTTCGATGTCGATGTCGATGAAGTCTTTGAGCAGGGCGATGTGCTGTCTCACACTTTTCACGCCTTTGCTCACCAGTTTTTCGTCAGACGGTGTGATGCTGCCCACCATGTTCTCCAGATTGGTGTCATAGAGCATGGTGCCGTGTACGATGCTCTTGCCCGGAATGTGGTAGAAGGCATTGCCCGAAACTTTTCTGTCGCCAATCATGATGTCGTTTCTACCGCTGGCCTTGGCATCCACGCCCAGTTTTCTGAGTACATGAACCACCATGTTGATATATCTGTTGAAGGTGAAGCTGATATTGTCTTCTTTGGTGATGTAGGAGAACATGATGTTGCTCATGTCGGCATAGACACAGCCTCCGCCGCTTTTTCTCCTGAAAGTTCTGATCCCGTGTTCTTTACAGTATTCAAGGTTCACCTCGTTCTCGATCAGCTGGTTTCTTCCGAAGATGACCGACGGATTGACCTGCCAATAGAAGAAACAGTCTTGTTCGTCAATATGCCTTGCCACATACTCCTCCATCGCAAGATAGAATGACAGTGGCATGGTGTCATTGAACGGTAGTGATACGTAAA
>SFEK01000156.1 GCA_004557285.1 Bacteroidales bacterium
CCGACGGCATCAAGGTGGCGACCTACGAACATGGCTACAATGTGCTGCACAGATATACATTCTTGAAGATTACACATTATGTGCTTGACACTTATTTGTTGGGTCTGGCTGCCGACAACACCATCCTCAGCCACGATCTGATATTCCGGCTTATCGTGAACATCAAGCGACATTATTCAAAGAATGTATTTGATAAAGTGTCGCAGGGCATGTATGACATCATCTCGCCCATCAACTGTACACCTCCGCCTCCTCCACCACCACCAGGAGATGGCGATGGAGGCTATGTGATGGACCCCTCTGGCTATGTGTATGAGGGTGTGGAGAGCAACCGTCTGCAGGGCGTTACCGCTACCTGTTATTATAAGGAAACTGTAGAGGATATGTATGGCGACCTGCATGAGAACATCGTGCTTTGGGATGCTGAAGAATATGCCCAGAAGAACCCGCTCTTTACCGACGAGAACGGTATGTATGCGTGGGATGTGCCTCAAGGATTGTGGCAGGTGAAGTTTGAGAAAGAGGGTTATCAGACCACTTACTCTGAATGGCTGCCCGTGCCTCCTCCACAGCTTGAAGTGAACATCGGTATGGTGCAGAATGTACAGCCCGAGGTGAAGTCGGCCAAGGCTTACGAAGATGGCGTGGAGGTTGAGTTCTCCAAGTACATGAAGCCCGAGACGCTTACCGCCGACAATCTCTATCTGAAGCTGATAACGGGTTCAACCGAGGAGATGGTCAAGGATGTGACGGTTGACATGCTGAATGTTGAGGCTGTATCAGAAGATGATGCTACACAATATGTATCTAAGGTGGCACTCAAGACCACCAAGGATTTGGGATTGGTAGATGAGGTCTATGTCATTGTGGGCAATGCCGTGCAGAGCTATGCAGGCATACCAATGGCTGAAACCTTCACACAGAAACTGGATGTGGAAAAGAAGGTGCGCGAAATCGTTGCCGACGAAACCTACAACGTGGGCTACGAGCAGAGCCAGACCATCACCGTGGGCGCATTGCCCAACGATGCCTCCAAGGGCAAGACGCTGATGGTGAAGGCTGCATCTGAACTGATAGCCTCGATTGAGGCTGATGGTGCAACGACCGATGACAATGGCTATATGCTGCTCACGCTCGACGAGAACGGCCAGGCCACGCTGACAGTGAATGGCGAATTGTTCGGTACCACCGCTCTGACATTCAAGATGACAGACAGCGACATCGCCGCACAAGTTGTGGTGAACGTGGTTGACCCTGTCAAACTGGTGAATGTGAAGGAGGCTGTGGCCTCACGCATCAGCGGTACTGCCGTTTATCGTGGACAGACCGTCACCTTGTCGTGCGAAACCGAAGGCGCCACCATCTATTACACCCTCGACGGTTCTTGTCCGTGTGACGAGGCTACAAGGGTTAAATATGAAGGACGACCCATTGCCATCAACGGCGACATGACACTGAAGGTGATGGCCGTAGGTGTGAACGGTTCTGAGAGCGAGGTGAAGGAATACACCTACACCATCAAGCAGACACAGCTGCAGCTGAATCTCGCTGAGGGCTGGAACTGGGCTTCTCACAACCAGCTGAACACACTGGCTGCTGACAACCTCCGTCAAGACTATGTGAACCGAGTGCTCACGCAGAGCGCAGAGATTTACAACGACCCGGTACTCGGATTTGTTGGCACAATGCCTGATCTGGATGCGCTGACGGGCATCAAGGTCGAGACCAAGACCCAGGGCTTGATCACATGCTCCGGCGAACAGTTCAACCCCAATGCCAACACTGTTGACCTGGTGAGAGGCTGGAACTGGATTGGTTATCCGCTCGACCAGACAATGACCGTGGCTGAGGCTTTGGCCAAGCTGGAGGCTGAAGAGGGCGACTGCCTGACCAACCTTGAGGGTGGTTATGCTACCTTCACCGAAGGTGCATGGACAGGTACACTCAACACGATGGTTCCTGGACAAGGCTACCTCTACAAGTCGGCTTCCGACAAGTCGTTCATCTACAACGACGACATCGTGTCAAATGCCAAGGCTCTCTACAGCAAGCGACTTGACGTCACCCCTGCTCCGTGGACGGTCAACGTGCATGGCTATCCCAGCATGATGTGCCTCACGGCAGAACTCTATGACAATGGTGCACGCACCGCTGACGATGAGTACTTCGTGGGTGCTTTTGTAGGCGACGAATGTCGAGGCATCGGTAAGTATGTTGGCGGCACGCTCTACATGGCTGTTTATGGCGGTGCAGCAGCCGGCGAACAGGTAATGTTCCGTGCTGTAGAACGTGAGAGCGGCGAACAGTTTGCCGTACAGGAGACAATGGAATTCACAGCTGATGTTGTCGGTTCTTCTGCTGCTCCTTATGCACTCAATCTGGGCGAGGCTACAGGCATCACCAGCATCAATGCTGATGGCAAGTATGCCGATGGTATCTACAACGTTGCCGGCCAGCGTATGCGCAGCCTCGACCGTGAGGGCGTGTATATCGTGAACGGCAAGAAAGTGTTAATCAATAAAAGGAACATGAATGAATATGTTAAGTAGAATAAGACTGCTCAGCAGCATGGTCTTCCTCTTTGTCACCACCACTGTCCTGCACGCGCAGGACAGTGGCTGGTCGGTCAACGAGCCCGACTATCAATATGACATGACAGCATACATCGAACTGAGTCTCGGCGGTGCTGTGGTTGACGACTATTCCAACTACGAAGTGGGGGCCTTTGTCGGCAACGAGTGCCGCGGTGTGGCCAAGGTGGACAGCAAGAACGGCTACACATGGCTGTACCTGCGCATCTGGAGCAACGAGGCTTCAGGAGAGACCATCGAGCTGAAGACCTATGACAAGACCACGGGCAAGACCTACCGCGTGCTGGAGACCATCGACTTCGTGTCGCAAAGTATGGTTGGCCAGCCCAGCTCGCCCATGACAGCCACGGTGAAGACCTACACGCTGGGCGACGTGAACGATGATGAGAAAATTAACTCGGTAGATATCCAGAAACTTGTCTTGAAAGTCCGTTCCGGACAGTCGGCAGCAGACAATCCTGCAGGCGACATGGACGAAAACGGCAAGCTCAATGCTGTGGATATCCAAAAGCTTGTAATAATGGTACGTAAGAAATAAAAAGTATGAAAAAGATTTATTTATTTTTTGTCTTTGTCCTTGCGGTATTGTCCGTCAAGGCACAAGTGACATTCTCGGTGGATGATTTCAAGATCAAGCCGGGAGAGACAAAAACAATGGAGTTTACGATGCAGGCGACACGTGAAGTCGCAGCCTTTGACTTTTATGTTCGTATGCCGGAGGGATTGGAGATCGTCTATCCTGCAAAGAACAGGTTGACAATGTCTGAATGGGGTAGTGATCTGTCAGGGTTTGCTGACCCCAAGTCAGACGGTAGTGGAGACTGTCACTTTACAGTCTATTCCCAAACGGGTGACCCCATTGCAGCCGGAAGCGGTACAATCTTCCAGATTGATGTGAAGGCAAGTGAAGACGTGGCATTGGGTGAAGCATCTATTTATATGTACGAGTTTGCCATCGCAGATGGATATGGTGATGAAATCATGGTTGACTATACGGATTTGACCTCAACAATGAGATTCTACGAGGAGTATAACCTTTCCGCCACCTCCTCAAACGAAGGATGGGGTTCTGCTTCTATGGATCCGTCAGGAGTAGTGGAGAACGGCACCGAGGTGACAGCCACGGCCTCTCCCGCCGAAGGCTATGAGTTCGTCAACTGGACCAAAGGCGATGATGTGGTGTCAACCGACAACCCCTATACCTTTACAGCTGTCGCTGACCTTGCCCTCGTGGCCAACTTCAAGGCCATCAAGTATGACGTGACCTTTGACGTTGACGGCGTGAAGACCACCGAGTCTCTCGACTACGGCACGGTAATCACCAAGCCCGAAGACCCCGCCAAGGAAGGCTACACCTTCGCAGGCTGGGATCCTGAATTTGTAGAAGGTGCCACCGTTCCTGTAGGCGGCATCACCTATACTGCCACATGGACAGTGAACAGCCACACCATCACGTTCAACACCAACGGCGGTTCTGAAATCGAGCCGATGACTCTCGACTATGGCACAGCCATCGTTCTTCCTGATGCTCCTACCCGTGAGGGTTATGAGTTTGCAGGCTGGGCAGAGGACGTGCCCGAGACCATGCCCGACCGTGACCTCGTGCTCAACGCTACATGGAACGTGCTGCAATACACCGTGAAGTTTGTGGTTGACGGCGTAGCCGTTTACGAGGAGTCTCTCGACTACGGCACAGTTGTCACCAAGCCCGCTGACCCTGTCAAGGAAGGCTACACCTTCGCAGGATGGGATCCTGAATTTGTAGAAGGCACCACCGTTCCTGTAGGCGGTCTCACCTACAATGCCACATGGAATGTGAACTATTACACCTTGACCTTCAAGTGGAACGACGTGGTATATTCCACCGCCTCTGTAGCTTACGGCAGCGCCATCACCGTTCCCGAAACTCCCGAGCGTGAGGGTTATGAGTTTACAGGCTGGACACCCGAAGTGCCCGAAGTGATGCCCGCCGAGGACCTGACCTTCGAGGCCTCATGGAACGTGC
>SFEK01000157.1 GCA_004557285.1 Bacteroidales bacterium
AGGACATTTCTACTGGGATATCTATGCCCTTTATTTTGAAATCATCAAAGGCCTCAAGGCTGTGGCCAAGCGTGGATTGGAAATTACCAGCATTGGTATAGACACCTGGGGAGTGGATTTTGTCTGTGTGGGAGCAGACGGTGCGTTGCTGCGCAACCCGTTGGCCTATCGCGACCCCCATACCTTTGGTGCCATGGAGGCCTATTTTGAGCAGAAGGTGCCGAAGAGGGATGTCTATCAGGCTACAGGCATCCAGTTTATGAACTTCAACTCGCTGTTCCAGCTGTATGCCATGCAACGCGACGGCAATTCGGCACTTCAGCATGCTGAAAAGATACTCTTCGTTCCTGATGCCTTGAGCTGGATGCTCACGGGCAAGGCCGTGTGCGAATACACCATTGCCTCGACCAGCCAGATGCTCAACCCCATGACCAAGGAACTTGACAGCCAACTGCTCGACAGTCTGCAACTGCCGAGAGAAAAATTCGGCAAGACGGTGTTTCCGGGCTATGAGATAGGAACCATCACCGAGGAAGTGCAGAAGATGACGGGGCTGGGTGCTGTGCCCGTGATTGCCGTGGCTGGACATGATACAGCAAGCGCCGTGGCAGCCGTACCTGCCAAGGACGAGAAGTTTGCCTATCTGAGTAGCGGCACATGGAGCCTCATGGGTATTGAAACCAAGGATGCCATCATCAACGACCTGAGTTATGAGCGCAACTTTACCAACGAGGGTGGTGTGGAGGGCACCACACGATTCTTGAAGAACATTTGTGGCATGTGGCTCCTGGAGCGTTGCCGCAAGGAGTGGGCAGACAGCGCCCCCAGCGACTATGGGCAGCTGCTGTCTGAAGCCATGAAGGTGACTGCATTCCAGAGCATCATCAATCCAGACGACAAGATGTTTGCCAACCCTGCCAACATGCAGCAGGCCATCAAAGACTATTGTGCCGCCACAGGGCAGCATGTGCCTGATGGCTATGCCGAGTTGTGCCGCTGCATCTTCGACAGTCTTGCGCTGCGCTACCGTCAGGTGTTCGGCTATCTGCAGGAGATGGCGCCGTTTGCCATCGACACGCTGCACATTATCGGCGGAGGTTCGCTCAACGAATATCTCAACCAGTTTACCGCCAACGCCACAGGCGTGACCGTGTTGGCCGGACCACAGGAGTGTACGGCTTTGGGCAACATCATGTTGCAGGCCAAGGCTGCCGGTGTGGTGGACGACATCTTTGCCATGCGCAGGATTATTGCCGACAGCGTGAGCATGAAACGCTTTGAACCACAAGACAAGGCTTTGTGGGATGAGGCTTACGACAAATATCTGGCTGTGGTCGAGAAAAAAGGATAATCAAAAAACAAATTACATAATCACTTAAAAATATCAAAATATGATGAAAGAAGAAATGGTAAACAAGGCTTACGCTCTGGCCAAGGAGCGTTATGCAGAAATTGGAGTGGATACAGAAAAAGTGCTCGAACAGATGCAAGACTTCCACCTCTCGTTGCATTGCTGGCAGGCTGACGACGTGAAAGGTTTTGAAGTGCAGGCAGGAGCCATGTCGGGCGGTATCCAGTCAACAGGTGATTTCCCCGGTGCTGCACGCAACATCGACGAGCTGCGCCAGGACATTCTTAAGGCCAAGAGCCTGATTCCAGGCAACCATCGTCTGAACCTGCATGAAATCTACGGCGACTTCAAGGGCAAGGTGGTTGACCGTGACGAGGTGACCGTTGACTATTTCCAGTCGTGGATTGATTGGGCCAAAGACAACGACACCAAGCTCGACTTCAACTCTTCAAGTTTCTCTCACCCCAAGTCTGGCAGCCTCACGCTGGCCAATCCTGATGAGGGCATCCGTCAGTTCTGGGTTGAGCACACCAAGCGTTGCCGTGATATTGCCAATGCTATGGGTGAGGCACAGAACGACCCCTGTATCATGAACCTGTGGGTGCACGACGGCTGCAAGGACGTGTCGGTTAACCATGCCCTGTATCGCAGAACTTTGAAGAAGTCGCTTGATGAAATCTTCGAGAAGAAACAGCCTATGATGAAAGACTGTATCGAGGGTAAGGTGTTTGGTATCGGTCTGGAGTCGTTTACTGTTGGCTCTCACGATTTCTATACCGCATACGCCGCACAGAATGACAAACTGCTCACCATCGACACCGGCCACTATCATCCCACAGAGTCGCCTGCCGACAAGGTATCTGCCGTGTTGCCTTACCTGAAAGAACTGATGCTGCATGTTTCTCGTCCTATCCGTTGGGACTCTGACCATGTTACCATCATGGACGATGCCACCCAGGAACTCTTCTTCGAGATTGTTCGTGCCGATGCACTCGACCGTGTACACTATGGTCTTGACTTCTTCGACGGTTCCATCAACCGTATCGGAGCTTATGTCATCGGTTCGCGTGCCGCACAAAAGTGTATGCTGCGTGCGTTGCTTGAGCCAAGAGAGCTTCTCTCTCAGCTCGAACTGGCGGGCGAAGGCTACAAGGTGCTTGCCATCATGGAAGAACAGAAGGCCATGCCTTGGCAGGCTGTTTACGACGAGTTCTGCATGCGCAACAACGTTCCCGTAGGTCAGGACTTTATCGGTGTCATCGACCAGTATGTGGCTGATGTCATCTCCAAGAGATAATTCATCGACGTGACCAACAGATGTTCTATATATTCCACCTCCTTATCAAAAGGGGTGGGGTATATAGAATGTCTGCTTTTTAACGACTGTCATTCTCATTTTTTTATCGAATATTTTTCATGGATATCATTATCGGACTTTTAATCATTGCCGTGGGGGCATTCTGCCAGTCGAGCTGCTATGTGCCCATCAACAAGATCAAGGATTGGTCGTGGGAGAGCTATTGGATTGTGCAGGGCGTATTTGCCTGGCTGCTGCTGCCGCTGCTCGGTGCGCTGCTGGCTGTGCCTGGAGGACATTCGTTGTGCGAACTCTTTGTGGCAGACAACAGCTTCAACATCCTGATGACCATCTTGTTTGGCGTGCTGTGGGGTGTGGGCGGTCTTACCTTCGGACTCTCCATGCGCTATCTTGGTGTGGCGCTGGGCCAATCCATAGCCCTGGGAACATGTGCCGGTCTTGGCACCATCATGGGGCCTGTGTTGCTCAACATCTTCTTTCCTCAACTCGATGCACTCTCTTCGCTCACCTTTGCCGTCATCACGGGTGTTGTGGTGACTCTTTTAGGTATTGCCATCATCGGTGTGGCAGGGTCTATGAAGGCGGCTTCGCTGTCGGAGGAAGAGAAGAAGGCGGCTGTTAAGGACTTCAATTTCCCCAAAGGACTTGCCATTGCCCTGCTTGCCGGATTCATGAGCGGATGTTTCAATGTGGGTCTGGAGTTTGGCAAGGACATCAATTTTGGCGACCTTACCCCCGACATGTATAAGACGTTGCCAGCCACGCTGCTCGTCACCTTTGGCGGTTTCCTGACCAATGCCGTGTATTGCTTCTATCAGAACAGCAAGAACAAGACTTGGGGCGACTATGCCAACAGACGGGTGTGGATGAACAACGTGGTATTCTGTGCCTTGGCCGGTGCCTTGTGGTACAGCCAGTTCTTCGGCTTAAGCATGGGCAAGGGTTTCCTCAAAGAGTCGCCCACCCTCATGACATTGTCATTCTGTATCCTGATGGCACTCAACGTGGTGTTTTCCAATGTATGGGGCATCATTCTCAACGAGTGGAAAGGCTGTTCGCGAAAAACCATTGCCGTGCTCATCCTTGGCATCATCGTGCTGATTGTGTCTTCGTTCCTCCCGCAGCTGATGGCCTTCTCCGCCTGAATAGGTGGGGGGCTGTTGCTGTAGGCAAACCCTATAAAAAGGCAAAATCCCAATGTTTCACAACATCAGGATTTCGCTGTCTAAATAGACTCTTAAACTAATATTATCTGAGAATGATAAGATTTGCTCTGACGGATAACCTGTCTTTTGGCAGGTTTTCTTTTACTTGGGCAGGTTGAATGCTTTTGTCATTTCTGCCATCTGCTCATCGCTCATGCCTTCGGGCTCTTCGCCCATGTTCTTTGAAGCGATATAAATCAGCGCACTCTTGTTGAGCACATCCACCTGGTCGAAGGCCTGCATGATGTCGGTGTCGATGGCGAATACACCATGTTTCTCCCACATGGCCACATCATATTCGTCCAACTGTCTTACAGTTTCCTCTGCCAGTTTCACGCTGCTGGGCAACTCGTAGGGGATGATGCCCAAGCCACGGGGGCAGAATGCCTTGGTTTCTGGAATCATGCTCCAGAGCAGTTTGGTCAGCACATCCTTGCCCATGAACTTGCGGATATGTGTCATGGCAATCAGCTCGATGGGGTGGGTGTGCAACGATGCACGATAGGGAGAACCCTTCTCAATCAGATGGTTATGCACCATCAGGTGTGAGGGCAGTTCGCTCGTAGGATTTACGGGATTGTCGGCAATAATCACGTAGCTTGAACAGTCGTCAAGAATACGGATGATGCTTCCGTTCTCCATCGGCTCACGTGCCAGGTCGCGCATACGGCGGTTTGTACCCTTACAATAAAAATATGTACCTTTCAGATGCGGTA
>SFEK01000158.1 GCA_004557285.1 Bacteroidales bacterium
CCCTCGTCGTCGATGAGTTTGATGCCGAAGCGGGGCGGAATCATGGGGAGCGACGACAGAGTCCAATATTTCCATGCGGGGGTGTAGTCTTCCGGTTCCTTGAGAGTGCACAGGTGTCCGAAAGTCCAAGTAACGTAATAACCGCTGCCTTCGTAGAAGCCTTCGCGACGGATGTACTCACCCTCGCCTATCCATACCTGTACACGTTTGTTCTTGTCAACAGTAGATACCTCTATCGTTGTACGGTCTGGATTGACTGTGCTTTGACTTCCGGGATTGAAATGCGTTACACCTGTAATCTCTGTATATTTGATTGAATTGTCTGCATTTCTCTCCAACGAGCGGGCAAAAGCCTCATCCACAGCCCACTGGAGACCTGTGAGCTGATAACCTTCTTCATACAACTCGGCATCCACGCCGCCGAAATTATGCTTGTTTTTGTATTTTTCAGATTCGAGGTTTCCGTTGATGGCCTTCTGCCATGATGAGCCGTCACCGTCTCGTGTGGTGTCTATCGTCCCGTCGGGATTACGGTAGTCTCTCACATAAATCACCTTGCCGTATGGGGGCATATAGCCTCCCTCCACATCCTCGTTGGATGTGTCGCCTTCTGCCACTTCGTTGTGGTTCTCCACAGCTCCGATGTCGGCGGCACCGCCATAGCTGCGGAAGATGACGGTGGTCATATCTTTGCCCCACGAAGCATCGGTGGCAGAGGCGCCCGTGTCGCTCGCTGCATTCACCATGGGGTTCATGTTGCCGGGCATCCAGTTGGGAGAGCCACCATAGACGGTGAGGTCGCCCTCTGGGCTTACGCCGATGTTTCGTGTGGGGTTCACGAATTTGGGATAAGTATAGTTGGTGTTGTCGGTGGATGAATAGGTGAACTTCGACTCTACTACGCCTGTGATTGGCGTGAGCACACCATCCTGCATGTTGTTGGCAGAGGTGGCAGAGATACTTCCCTTGATGCCCAGCACATTTTCGGCTTTGCATAGGGTGATGGCAGCAAGCTCGGCTTTGGCGTTGGCGTGGATGGCAGAGTTGTTGAGGTTCACCGTCAACTTGTCGTCATTATACACATAGATGGGGTAGCCCACATTGCCACGGATGGTGCAGTGGTTCATGTTGAGCGTGGTGTTGGCACGGTTGGTCTTGTCGGTGCACACATACACGGTGGCTCCATCGGTGCCTTTGGCCTCATTATTGTGGATGACACAGTTTTCCACATGCAGCAGCACACTCTCACTGCGCGACGTTACATAGATGGCAGAGCCTTGCTCGGCGGTGCAGTTGGCTATCACGCAGTTTCTGATGCGGTTGTCCATCGCCACCTCGTTGCCTGCTGCCACGTTGGTGTTGCCGCAGATGACGCCTGCACCGTTTTTGTTGTGCACGGTGAACACATCGGAGTTGTCGTAGGCGTTGGCATAGTAGAGCTGGAAACCGTCAACCACGGCGTGGTTCACGTTGGAGAAGTTGATGATATGGCAGGCGTTGTGCTTATAGCCGTCGGCAGACACCTCGGCGGTGATGCGTGTGGGATAGGCCACCGGGTTGCGCTCCACATCAAGGCCAGCTTTCGACGACAGCTGTGTGCCCGTGAGCGCAGTGGGGAAACCACCATAGAGGCGCACGTTGGTGAGCATGTTGATGGTGGAGGAGCGCAGCTGTCCATACACCGCACTTCCCGAGCAGTTGAGCTCACCCTCCTTCACCAATATCTGGGCACGCTGGTATGTCGTGCCATTATAGGGGAATGTGCCGTTGGCATCTTGCCATACAGCCAACTTTGTGAGCGCATCGTTGAGCGAAGAGAGCGGATTTTCCCAACTGTTGCCATAGCCCGATTCTGACACGGTGTGCCCTTTGGCAGGATCGACAAACAGCGTGAGTATGGGGTCATCAATTTCCTCTCCATCAGCCTCTGTGCGCACCCTCTTGACCCCGGTAGCCGGCTCGATCTTGCGGTCATTGGTGACCAATGCGCCGAGGGTGGTCTTGGCCGTATAGTCGCGCCCGAACATGTCTTGGGCAATATGTGCCTGCACGATGTTGGTGTTGCCGGGATAGTCGTTCAGCTGAATGCCCTGTGCACGCAGGTAGGAATAGCCCTCAGGCTCCCAGTCCTGCTCGATGGGCATGAAGGGGTCGGAGGCATAATTGTTGCCCGTCTTGTCAGCTGGTATCACGCCCTTCTTGGCGGAAGGATCATTGAAGCAGGGGAAATAGTCGTTGTCTGTCGATGTGGCAGAGGGTTTGTTGGCATCGTTGAGCGTCAGCACCGAGCGTTTAGAGGTGCCGCTCCAGTCGGTAAGGGCAGTGTTGGAGAAGGCGCAGTAGGCCAGGATGGGTTTCTGGGTGGCAGTTGAGTTGATGGTGTAGGCGGCATACTGCACATCCTTGTTGTTTTTCACCTGGTTGCCCCAGCACACGGTGTTCACGGCCAAGCCGCCGCCATCCACATAGAGACCTCCGCTGCGGCCATAGCGGCGACCATTGTAGGTCACATCCACGCCCATACAGTTGTTGTTGGTGATGGTGCAGTGGTTCAGCGTGCCGCCCTTGAGCATCACGCCGCCGCCCTCTGCCGTGGTGGTGTTGTTGTTGATGATGCAGCCTGCGGCGTAGGGGTGGTAATAGTTGAGCTTGCTCACGCGAGTGTCGGCAGAGGCAGTCACGTTACCTGCATCATCGTAGGTGTTGTCTTTCGCGGGATAGCTCTCGCTGTCGTAGCTGCCTATCATCAGGCCGCCGCCCACACGAGCGGCGTTGTTGTCCATCACCGAGTGTTTCACGGCACCATCGCCGTCGATGCACACCGCACCGCCATAGCCGTCGGTGATGCCCACGCCTGCCGCCTGGTTGCGGTTGAAATAGCATTGCTCTACCAGTCCGCCGCCGTCCATATACACGGCACCGCCACGCAGCGAGGCGGCATTCTGGGTGAACACGCAGCGGCGCACCACGGCATTGTGTACCATATAGGCACCGCCGCCATAGCTGTTGTGCTTGTGGTCGGTGTTGCTCTTGTTGAGGGCATTGCCGTCGCGGATCACGAAGCCGTCAACCACCGACTCGCGATCCAGTCCGCGTGCGCGGTTGGGATGGTCGCTGTTGTCGATATATCCGTTGGTGGCAAACCACAACACATGGTAGGAGTTGCCGGGGAACGACTGGTCATACTGATCGTTGTTCTCGTTCCACACCAAGGGGTCTTCGTCGGCGTTGGCGGCGTGGTTGCCGCTGAGGGTGGAGGGGGAAGTGAAGTTCCATTGATACCCTTGCTGCGATGTCTGGTTGGTGCTGCCTCTCAGCAAGTCGATATACTCATCGCTCTCGGGAGCGTAGGTCACAGTTTGGCCTTCGCTGTCGGTCCGCTTAAGACTGCCGTTTTCCGTGAAACAGTCATCATCAAACGAGGCGATGATTTCCGGCGAGAACGAACCATAGATGCTGATGCCGGCATAGAGCTTGAACGAAGTGTCGAGCACGCCTGTGCTCACCTGCTCCACGCTCTCGGTGGGGGTATAGGTGCCTGAGCTAGCATCATCAGTATATTGCCCCATCACATACACGCGCCCCGTCTTCGTGGGGTCTTTCTGCAAGATGGCATACAGTTCGTTGATGGCACCCTGCAGGCTCTTGGTAGCTTTTTTCCAAGAGGTGCCCGGGTTGGTATAGCTACCCTCCTTTGCATCCACATACCTGATGATCACAGATGATGTGGTCTGCGCCACAGCCGTGGAGCAGACAGCCAAGATACTCAACAACGTAAGGAATAACCTATTAACACTTCGCATATATCGTTTCATTTTTATGTTCAACATATCTTTTCAACTCCCCCTCTTGCGTAATCATACGCCCTCCCCCCTACGGGGTACTCCCTCTATCTTAGAGGGAGAGCCTTTGCATGTATGGCGCCACAGGAGTAATCTCCAGCTCCCCCTCTAAGTTAGAGGGGGATTAAGGGGGCGTATGGCGCAGCAGGAGTAATCTCCTTAATAAGCCCTGCCTCTTGCGGGGTCATACGCCCCCTGTTTCCCCCTCTATCTTAGAGGGGGAGCCTTTGCATTTGCCCCTTATTCCGTGGATGATGTAGTGTTGACAGTGAAGTTGCTTTTCACACGTATCACGCCACGGATAGACGGCACAAAGACATTGTCGGTGGGCCAATCCACACCTATGGTGATTGTCTTGCCTGATGTCTCTTTATCATCCTTAGTATTATATTTTATTTCACCATTTGCATCTTTTTGATTGACCAACATTCGCCAATTCAGCAACAGTTTTCCATTATAATCACTTCCTGAATTGATGTATTTATAAGGTATGGTATAATATACCTGTCGGCCATACCAATGGTTGCCGGGATTCATAGATACGAGTTGGTCTAAATCGTATTTTTCTTTAGGATATGTTTCCTTACGATTAGTAAGCTCGTTCTCCATAGGTCGAAAGAGCAAACAAGGAGTCTGATAATTGTATTTGGGTTCTTGAAACGTTATCTTCAACTGCTTCTGCAGTTCAAGCGTTTCAGCCTCGGTATCAGCTGCCACATTCCATGAGATGTCAA
>SFEK01000159.1 GCA_004557285.1 Bacteroidales bacterium
GTGATGAATGCTGTGGTAAATACTTTTTTCATAACTTTTCTATTTTTAATCTTATTCCAATATATGCCATGGCACCGTTCACCGGACCCCATATCTGTGTGGCGTCGAAGGCTGCTGTCCATGGGTGGTGGGCATGTTGTATGGGCGAACTTATCTTGTAGTTGGTGAGGTTTTCGCCGCCCAGGTAAAGGCTGAAACGAGGAAATTCGCGTGTCACTTGTGCCTGCAGCTGCAAGTAGGCAGGGTAGGAGGTGCGGTCGTAGAGCATGCCGCTGCCATTGAGTTGCCCCGTCACGTCAAACTGCCATATCTCCATCGGTGTCTTATAGGAGAGTGTGAGCAATCCCTTGTAGCGTGAGGTGAGCGGTTTGCGCCGCAGCACACCGTCGTAGGTGCATTTCACATCGTTGAAACGAAAAGCCCCGGTGGCAGTAAATCCGCTGAAGAAGGGATATGTGGCATCAATCTGCAAGGTGTGGCTGTAGCTCTTGCCTTGCAGGTTTTCAAAGGAGAGCGTGTGTTCGCCCTTTTCCCCGTCAAAATTGACGACCATCTGGTTGGCGAAGTCAGTGTAGTAGTATTCGGCATTGATTTCCAGCTGTTTGCCAAAGACGGGCAGGTTGAGCATTGCCGACAATCCCATGTTCCATGCCTCCTCCTGCTTGAGCTGTGGGTCGATGAACACCGTGCGGCCGCTGGCCAATAGTGTGGTGTTCTCGGCCAAGGCGTGAGGTGTGCGGTAGCCCTTGCCGGCAGAGGCACGCAGGGTAAGCACCTTGCTTGGCGAAAACTTGAGATGCAGACGAGGGGTGAAAAAACTACCGTAGATGCTGGAATGGTCGTAGCGCACCCCCGGCATCACGGTGAGCATGTCACCGAGCTTGTAGGTATATTGGGCATAAACCCCTGCAGTGGTTTCCTTGTTCCCCACGAGAAGGGGCAGCACCAACGACGACCGCTCGTTGAAATAGTCATGGTTCAATGACGTTCCCATGCTGAGGTTGTGGTGCTCCGTAAGGTCGGTTTCAAACATCAGTTGTGCGTAGGCGTTTTTCTGTGTCACGTCATACTGGGTCTGTCCAAACTCGTTCCAGGCATCATGCCAGGAGCCGTTCAGCATCAGGGCTATCGAGGTGTTGTGGTCAGCATCGAGAGTAAATCCGTTTTTCCATTGCATCTCATACCGGTTGGTGGTCACGGCAGTGGTATAAAGAGGGTCTGTGCTGTCTGCATGATGACTGGCACTTTGCCCACCGTTGCGCTCATCTCTCAACACCCTCATCGACAGTTGGCTTATCCATCCTGGCGACACATAAGCCCATCGGTGCATCAGGTTATACTGTCTGATTTGTGGCATGTCCATAAACCCGTCGTCATTGCCGTCGTGGTGGGTCTGACGGTTTTCCACATGCAACAATGTAGCCGTTGACAGGCGTTGGTTGAGGTGCACGCTGCCGTCCAGATTGAATTCCTGTTTCAGGTCGCTGTCAAGATAAGCATTGGCACGCACGCCATCGGTGGCTTGCGGTTTGATGAATTCAATGTTGATTTGTCCTGTGATGCTCTCATAGCCGTTTTTCACGCTCGATGCCCCCTTGCTCACCTGTATCGACTGCATCCAAGGTCCCGGCACATAGCCCAGCGAGTAGGGCAGCGATGCCCCTCTTAGGTTGGGCATGTTTTCGGTGAGCATCTGCACATAAGTGCCTGAGAGTCCAAGCAGTTTGATTTGTCGCGCCCCGGTGGCTGCATCGCTGTAGCTGACATCCACCGAAGGATTGGTGGTGAACGATTCGCCGAGATTGCAGCATGCAGCACGAAACAACTGGCTCTTGCCTATCATGTCGACATTCTCCACCCTTGAGCGTGAGCGGGTGCCGTTGGCAGCCTTGACCACCACATCGCGCAACCGGTGCTCTTGGCCTATGCTGTCGTTGTCTTCAGTCGTCTGCGCCTTGATGGGTTGCGGCAGGCATAGAGAGGCAACTGTCAGTATCCCGAAAATCACAGTGTTTTTTTTGCTCATCAATAATGTCTTGTTCATGTTTCAATCCAATTTACCTGCAAAGATAATGCAAATCGAGAGCAAAATCAACAAGCTTGCTTGATTGTTTTGCCGAGATGCCGCTTATTTTATGCAAAGATAATGCAAATCGATAGCAAAATCAACAAGCTTGCTTGATTGTTTTGCCGAGATGCAGCTTATCTTATGTAAAGATAATGCAAAGATACAACAATGTTTTTGATTGATATGATATTATCATGGAAAAATGCATACGCCATGTCGTTTTGTCGCTTGTCATCGATGGTCGGTCATCCGGTGTAAAGGCTTCAACAACCATGCAGGTGTAGCCCCTTTGTGTGGGACTACTTGATTATCCCTTGATGTCCATTGAACTATTCTACGAATCTGATCATGTCGTCACGCCTTGGTTTGGCCTCGGGCGTTTCGTCGGGATAACCCAACGCGATGCAGTAGAGCAGCTGGTAGCCCTTGGAGAAAGCCAGACGGTCGAGATAAGGCTTGGCTGAGGGCGAGTCGAGCAACCAGCGTGCAGAACTGCCCAGGCAGCAAGAGCCGATGCCCTTTGCCCAAGCGGCAAGAATGATGTTCTCGCCCAGCAGGCCACAGTCAATCTGCGCCATGTCATACTGCGTGTCGTATGCGATGCACACCACGCATGGAGCATTGACGAAGATGTTCTTGAAGCCCTCTCGTTGGGCTATCTCCGGCTTGTCCTTCACCACGGCCTGTGTCATCGAGTCGATGAGTGCAGGAGAGTCGATCACCCTGATTTCATACGACTGCAGGTTTTTGCCGTTGGGTGCATTGATGCCACATTTCAGAATGTCGTTCAATGTCTCACGGCTGATGACCGAATCTTTGTAGGCACGTATGCTTCTTCGGCTCATCATCAGTTCGGTCATCACTTTTGCAGAGTCGATGTCGGTGCCTGTCTGTTGCATTTTGTTGTCGTTGCAAGCTGTCAGCATCAGCGCAGCTGCCAGTCCCCATAGTGTCTTTTTCATCATTGTTTTGTTTTTTTTATTGATTTGTCAGGTGTGTTTGTTGACAACCACATGAGATATATTCCTGCTTGCCTGAGGCAAGGTTTTGCGTGCAAATTTAGCAAATATGTGCGAACAAATCATGGTTTTGCGAGTTTTTTTACACTTATTAGCATGTGTCGCCTCGTGTTATCCTTACTTGCATGACATCATTTGCGTATGTTGATCAAATCGTTGTTATCACCGTTCATCGCTTTGATGATGGCAATGGTCTGTTTGTGCTGAAGGTCTGGTGGCAATCCGTCATTCAGTATCCTTTTCAGTGTAGGCTATCTGGTACTGGAGTTTTAGTCGGCTGGTACTGGAGTATCTTGTAGCTGCGACCGCCTTTGAAGACTGCTTGCTCTGATTAGGCAAACCTCACGGGCTGGTTGTTCATATAGTGAGTACAGATTGTCTGCCAAAGGCGATGTGAAAACTTTTTTTGTCAATGATTTCTTCGTATAATATCAAAAAAGACATTACTTTTGCAATGTCATTTAAATTTCAAAAACATTACTCTTATGAAAATTACAGTTATCGGTGCCGGTAACATGGGAGGCGCCATGATCAAGGGATGGGCCAAGCATGGTGAACACGAGCTCACCATCACTGCTCGTACGGAGAAGACTCTTGCTCATTTCAAGGAAGTATTTCCAGGCATCAAGACAAGTCGCGACAATGCTGAGGCTGTCAAGGGTGCAGACATCATTGTGCTTGCTGTCAAGCCATGGTTAATCGAGGAGGTCATCTCGCAGATTAGGGAAAATATCGATTTCGACAAGCAGGTGATACTTTCGGTGGCTGCCAATATTCTGACTGACAAGCTTCGTGAATACCTCAGCAATCCTTTTGCCAAAGTCATGTATGTCATGCCGAATATCGCTGCCGAATATTTTGAGAGCATGACATTCCTTGCTCCTGCCAATGATGTGCCGGAGGATATTGTTGAGCAAGTGCGCCAACTGCTACTGATCATTGGAAAAGTGAAAGTGTGCAAGGAAAAAGAAGTGGCTGCAGGCAACATGCTCGCCGGTTGTGGCATTGCCTACATCATGCGTTTCATACATGCAATGATGGAGGGCGGAGTTGAGATGGGGCTTTATCCTGCCGAAGCACAGCAGATTGCCATGCAGGCCATGAAGGGCGCCGTGGCTGTGCTTGAAGGTTCGGGAATGCATCCTGCTGTTGGAATCGACAAAGTTACAACTCCCGGTGGACTCACCATCAGGGGGCTGAACGAACTGGAGCATGCAGGATTCAGTTCGGCTGTGATCAGATGCCTGAAGGCTGGACTGGTCAAGTAAGGCGTGGGTAGATTTTGTCATGGCAATCCACATGCTTTATCACGCATAGGGGCTTTAAAGCCTCGAATGTACCAACAACGAGTACAAAGATTATACAATCATCGGCGCAACCGACATCCATTCACCACAAGGTTTGTCGGTTGCGCCATATAGTCTTTATATTCGTTGGCATCAATCTTCGA
>SFEK01000019.1 GCA_004557285.1 Bacteroidales bacterium
GCTTCTAACTTGAAGTCGAGCCTTGCCAATCATATCAACAAGCTTGGATAAAAGACAGCAACTATAACAAGAAGAAATTCAAGAGGGTGCAATGCGTTGCATCCTCTTTTTGCGTGCTTTGGCGTGTGCTGTTGCTCCAAGCAACGGCATGTGGGCAAAATGAAGAAAACAAAATCAATATTTTAGGTTTTTTGTACTTATAAAATCGTTTGTTTCATGCTTTTTTTGTAAATTTGCACGTTAATTTACAGTAAAGTGAAATGGCAGAAAATCAAAGCATAGAAAACAATTATTCAGCCAGCAACATTCAAGTGTTGGAAGGGCTTGAAGCCGTGCGCAAACGCCCGGCAATGTATATTGGCGACATCAGTGAAAAAGGTCTTCATCACTTGGTGAATGAAACAGTCGATAACTCTATCGACGAAGCGATGGCAGGTTATTGTACCCACATTGAGGTGACTATCAATGAGGATAATTCTATTACGGTACAGGATAACGGACGTGGTATTCCAGTAGATATTCATGAGAAATTGAACAAATCAGCCCTTGAAGTGGTCATGACCGTGCTTCATGCAGGTGGAAAGTTCGACAAGGGTTCCTATAAGGTTTCGGGCGGTCTTCACGGTGTTGGTGTATCTTGTGTCAATGCCTTGTCCACCCGTATGCTTTCACAGGTTTTCCGTGATGGCAAAATCTATCAGCAGGAGTATGAAAAGGGCAAGCCCCTTTATCCTGTCAAGGTGGTGGGAGAGACTGAGCTGCGTGGCACAAGACAGCAGTTTTGGCCAGACCCTACAGTGTTCACCACAACAATTTATAAATACGACATCATTGCCAAGCGCATGAGAGAGTTGGCCTATCTCAATGCCGGTATCAAGATTACATTGACTGATCTCCGTCCTGATGAAGAAGGGCATACCAAGCAGGAGGTGTTCCATGCCAAGGACGGACTCAAGGAATTTGTGCGCTATATCGACCGTCATCGTACACATCTTTTTGATGACGTCATTTATCTGAAGACAGAGAAACAAGGTATTCCCATCGAAGTGGCTGTCATGTATAATACCGACTACAATGAGAACATCCATTCGTATGTGAACAACATCAATACCATTGAAGGTGGAACACACCTCGTGGGCTTCCGCATGGCGTTGACACGCACATTGAAGAAATATGCTGACAACGATCAGGTTATTTCCAAACAGATAGAAAAGTCAAAGATTGAGATTGCCGGTGAAGATTTCCGTGAGGGATTGACGGCTGTCATTTCCATCAAGGTGGCTGAGCCTCAGTTTGAGGGACAGACCAAGACCAAATTGGGCAACAGCGAAGTGACAGGTGCTGTGCAGCAGGCCGTGTCTGAAGCCTTGTCATATTATCTTGAAGAGCATCCCAAGGAAGCCAAGCAGATTTGCGACAAGGTGATATTGGCTGCTACAGCACGTATTGCAGCAAGAAAGGCACGTGAAAGCGTGCAGCGCAAAAATCCAATGACAGGTGGCGGATTGCCTGGAAAACTGGCCGACTGCTCCAATAAAGACCCCAAGGAATGTGAGATATTCCTTGTCGAGGGTGACTCTGCAGGTGGCTCGGCCAAGCAGGGTCGCGACCGCTATACGCAAGCTATCCTTCCGCTGCGCGGCAAGATTCTCAACGTGGAGAAAGTCATGTGGCACAAAGTATTCGAAAGCGAGTCGGTGATGAATATCATCCAGAGTATAGGCGTGCGTTTTGGTGTAGAAGGTGAGGAAGACAAAGAGGCCAACATCGACAAGCTGCGTTATGACAAGATTATCATCATGACCGACGCCGATGTCGATGGTTCACACATCGACACGCTCATCATGACGCTTTTCTATCGTTTCATGCCCAAGGTTATCCAGGATGGGCATCTTTACATCGCCACGCCGCCGCTCTATCTTTGCACCTACAAGAACAAGGTGAAGGAATATTGCTACACCGAGCAGCAGCGACAGGCATTCCTCGACAAATACGGCAATGGCGTGGAAGACGGCAAGAGCCTGCACACGCAGCGTTATAAAGGTCTTGGAGAGATGAATCCTGAGCAGCTTTGGGACACCACCATGAATCCTGAAACGCGCTTGCTGAAACAGGTTACCATTGAGAATGCAGCCGAGGCAGATGAAATCTTCTCCATGCTCATGGGTGATGATGTTGAGCCACGTCGCCAGTTCATAGAGAAGAACGCCACCTATGCCAACATCGACGCATGATGGCTTCTGCATCCAGGCAGATGATAAATAATAAATAACGAAACAACCGGGGCTATATCAACGATATGCCCCGGTTGTTTCGTTATGGGTTGTGTATGGTCAAATCTTATTTCACAATCTTCTTTCCGTTGACAATGTAGATGCCCTTGTTCAGACTGTTGAAGTCGGTGCCTACATATCTTCCGTCGATGCTGTAGATGCGTCCGTTGGTGTTCCATTCCTCATCCATCAGGATGTCGCTGATGCCGGTAGCGCCCTCAGTGGTCACGCACACCTTGTCGAGGAAGAAACGCTTGCTCGGTGTAAAGGTGATTTGCACATTGCCGTTGACGGTGATGTTGGTAGAGAAAGCCTGCCATACACCTTCACGCATGGTGAATTTGCTGGTTTCAATCTCTCCCTCGCCATTGGTAAAGCTGACGGTGATTTCGTTGCCATCGCCGATATATGGAGCAGCCTTGAACTTGAGCAGGTAGTTGCCGTTGAGCTCCAGTACAGGAGTGGTTGCTACACCTGCTGAACTTGAGGTGCCAAACATGGCACATCCATTGGCTCCGCGTGCATTGGTGCCCGACCATCCCTCGTTGTCGGCAGAAAGCGTGGTTTTTCCCACTGTAGTGCCGTTGAACAGGTTGTCGTTGCCGCCTTTGCCCTTGCAGTTGTCAAATGATTCATAGAACACGTAGGTGTCTGGCAATACATAGTCGAGTTTCTCAGGGAAGTTGTTGTTCTCAAAGTCGAACGAGATATTGCCTTCCTCATCCTTGGTGATGTTCAGCAGCGACTTGTTCATCATGTAGCTGCCGTCAATGTTTCTGTTGTTCAGTTTGCAGGCAGGAGAACTGGCATTAGTCAGACGGTCGTTTTTGTTGTAGGGGAACAAGTCGCGTGCCTCGTTGTTAGTGCTGTTGTCTGCACGTAAGATGGTGCAATGCTCCTTGCCGTTGGTGTTCACGCTGTTGTTGCTCCAGATGCTCTTGTCAAAGTCGACATGCAACACGAGCAGGCCTTCGCCGGGAATCTCAGCATCCCATCCCTCTTTCTTTCTGTTTTCCAGCAGATAATATTCTGAGGTCTTGTTGTCGTTGTAATATATGTAAACGTCACCATTTTGCGACAGAGGCTTCATGCCGCTGATGCTTTGGTCGTCCGTCAGTTCTTTTGGTGTTATCCATCCGGCATAGATGCGCTCAAAGCTGGTGTAGCCGCAAGGAACGAAGGTGTTGCCGTTGTAACAGCCTTTGCACATGAGGTCGTAGCTGCCTGGACCTGCCGATCCTAAATAGTTGGTGTCGTAGGTGTCGGCCAATCCCAGACAGTGCGAAAACTCGTGGCAGAATGCGCCGATACCGTCGATGCTCTCTCCTTCTGAAAGTTCGCAGGTGCATCCATAGGTGCGAATCTTCGTTTCGTCAAGTGTGATGGAGAAGTTCAGTTCGCTCTCATGAGGCCAGATGCAGTCTTCATCATCGTATGTGGCTTCACCATGTCCTGCATAAAGAATGAACACCTGGTCCACCTCGCCGTCGCCGTCCCAGTCGTAGTCGGCGAAGTTCACTTGGTCGTCAACACCGCGGCAGGCTGTTCTCACCATGTTGCAGATGTTGGTGTAGTTGTCGCTGCTTTTAGATGTCGGCTTGCCATAATATTTGTATGAGTTGGGCATGGTCACTGGGCCGACCACGTCAAGTTCCAGTTCAAACTGGCCGAAGCTTTGAGCCTTGAAGTAGTCTTTCACGCTACCAACGAATCCTATCTCGGGCAAAGAGAAGTTCTCTTCGTTGGTGATGCGCTTATAGAGGTCAAGGGTGTTTTCCTCCTTGAACTTTGTATCAGAAAAGTCAACAAGAATTACCAGTCCCTTTTTTGTACCGAGATACGGATTGTGTTCGCCACCTATGGCGCCTTTTTTCATGCCTGAAGCGTTGTCGGCTGGCTTCACTCTGGCCAGACGCGCCATTCTTCTTTCCTGGGCAGCCTTACGCATTGGGGCCGAAGCCTCGATGAGCGAAGACAATTCAGCCTGTTTGAAAATTCCGCTTGTGGCGTCTTTCACGAAGGTTCTTCCATCGGCAGCCTGCCAGAATGAACAGAACTCGTCACCGCGGAGCTCGACTTTCACTTCACTTCCGTCAGTTAGTTTGACGGTTTTCCAGATACCCCTCTTGGCGGGTACAGCCAGCACCAATGATGACATCAATGCCAGCGAAATTGTAGAAAATAATTTTTTCATGTTTTCCAATTATGAATTTGCTGCAAAATTAATGTTTTTGTGATATATCTCCAAAATATTTTACAAAGTAATATCTTAAAAAATGTTTCTGAATATTGTCATGTAGCCTTGCCACTTTGTCTATGCAAAGTGAAAAGGCAAAAGTTGACCCCAAAAAGCGTGAAAAAAGCGATTTTATTTTGTATTTCCCCTCATTTGTCTTAATTTTGCATCTTAACATCAAAATAATATTTTATGCAGACAAGATGTCATCTTTCGGTCCTTGTGCACGAACAGGCAAGGAAATACGGCAACAAGCGCGTGTTTATCTATCGCGATTTTGGCAGCAGGACGTGGCAATCCGTTTCATGGAATGAGTTTTCGTCCAAGGTGCGCTGTGTATCCAACGCCTTGCTCAACATAGGTGTCAGGGTACAGGAAAATATCGGTGTGTTTTCGCAGAATGCTCTTCCATATTTCTATACCGACTTCGGTGCTTTTGGCGTGCGTGCGGTCATTGTTCCTTTCTATGCCACCAGCAGTGAGCAGCAGATACAGTTCATGATCAACGATGCCCAGATAAGGGTGCTGTTTGTGGGCGAGCAGGAACAATACGACAAGGCACAACGGGTGTTCTCCTACTGTAACTCGTTGGAGCGGATTATCGTTTTCGACCGTTCAGTAAAGATGAATCCTACTGATGCCAATGCTACCTATTTTGACGACTTTCTGCAGTTGGGTGCGGGTAATCCCCGACAGACAGAAGTGGAAAAGCTCTATCAGGAGGCCAATGAAGACGACCTTTGCAACATTCTCTATACCAGTGGAACCACGGGCGACAGCAAGGGCGTGATGCTCACCTACGGACAGTATCATGCCGGCTTGAAGGCCAATGATGAGGTGGTGCCCATTTCCGACAAAGACCGTGTCATGGATTTCCTTCCCATCACCCACATCTTTGAGCGTGCGTGGATGATACTGTGCCTCACCGAGGGGGCGGAGATAGTCATCAACACCTATCCCAAGGAGATACAGCAGTCGTTGCGCGAGACCAATCCCACCTGCATGTCGTCTGTGCCCCGTTTTTGGGAGAAGGTGTTTATTGGAGTGAAAGACAAGATAGACCGAGCCAATCCGTTTCAGCGCAGGTTGTTCAAGGCTGCACTGGCCATCGGTCGCAGGCACAACATCGAATACCTGAGTCGCGGCAAGCGTCCGCCTTTGTCATTGAAACTGCAATACGAACTGGTTGACAGGACATTGTTCAAGATCGTCAGAAAACAGCTGGGCTTTTTGCAGCCCAATCTCTTTCCCACGGCGGGAGCAGCCGTGTCGGAGGAAGTGCAGGAATTCATCCGTTCCATCGGGTTGTGGATGATTGTGGGTTACGGTCTTACGGAAAGTCTTGCAACGGTGTCGTGCAACCACAAGGGCAAGCGATTCACCGTGGGCTCAGTGGGTATCCCCATATCCAGCATCAACATCAAGTTTGGTGAGAATGACGAGGTGCTCCTGAAAGGCCCCACCGTCACCAAAGGCTATTACAAGCGCGACGACCTAAACAGAGAGGTGTTTGATGAAGATGGATATTTCCATACCGGCGATTCAGGCTACATCAAAAACGGTGAACTGTTTCTCAAAGACAGGATAAAAGACCTGTTCAAGACATCCAACGGCAAGTACATCGCACCACAGATGATAGAGTCGAAACTGTTGGTTGACAAATTTGTTGACCAGATAGCCATCATTGCCGATGAGCGCAAATTCGTGTCCGCACTCATTGTTCCTGATTATTCGCTGTTGGAAGAATCCGCCCGTAAAAGCGGCATCAAATACAGCAGCAGGGAAGAGTTGTGCGCACATCCACAAATCTATGCCATGATGGAGGAGCGCATAGAAACCTTGCAACAGCAGTTGGCGAGCTATGAGAAAATCAAGCGCTTCACATTGTTGCCAAAGCCCTTTACCATGGAGCGTGGCGAACTGACCAATACGTTGAAAATCAGGCGCAAGGTGCTGGCCAAGAATTATGCTGCAGAGATAGACCTGATGTATGAGGAAACAAACATATCAACAAGACAATAGCAACAACAGATGATAACGAGCGAACAACTCAAGGATGTCAAAGAGCGTGCCGAGGCGTTGCACCGCTATCTTGACATCGACAGAAAACAGGTGGAACTGGAAGAAGAGCAGTTGCGCACCCAGGCTCCCGACTTTTGGGACGACCCCAAGCGTGCACAGGAGCAGATGAAGAAGGTGAAGGACATCCAGCGATGGATCGACGGATACAAAGAGGTGAAGACATGTGCCGATGAGCTTGAGCTGGCCTTCGACTTCTATCATGATGAGATGGTGACCGAAGAGGAGGTCGACGAAGATTATTTCAAAGCCATCAAGGCCATTGAAGACCTGGAGCTGAAGAACATGCTCCGCCAGAAGGAAGACCCCATGGACTGTGTGCTGAAAATCAACAGTGGAGCAGGCGGTACTGAGAGTCAGGACTGGGCTCAGATGCTCATGCGCATGTATATGCGTTGGGCTGAGGCCCATGGTCACAAGGTGACGGTGAGCAACCTGCAGGAAGGCGATGAAGCCGGCATCAAGAGTGTCACCATGGAGATAGAGGGAGGTGAATATGCCTATGGTTATCTCAAGAGCGAGAACGGTGTTCACCGCTTGGTGCGTGTGTCGCCTTTCAATGCCCAGGGCAAGCGCATGACCAGTTTTGCCAGTGTCTTTGTGTCACCTCTGGTGGATGACACCATCGAGGTGTTTGTTGACCCCTCCAAGGTCAGCTGGGATTTGTTCCGTTCAGGTGGAGCCGGCGGTCAGAACGTCAACAAGGTTGAGACGGGTGTCCGTCTGCGCTACCAGTATGTTGACCCCGACACTGGCGAGGAAGAAGAAATCCTTATCGAAAACACCGAGAGCCGCAAGCAGTTGGAAAACCGCAACAACGCCATGCGCCTGCTCAAGTCGCAACTCTACGACCGTGCCATGAAGAAACGCCTTGAGGCCCAGGCCAAGATAGAGGCAGGCAAGAAGAAGATAGAGTGGGGAAGCCAGATACGCAGCTATGTGTTCGACGACCGCCGGGTGAAAGACCATCGCACCAACTATCAGACCTCTGATGTTGATGCTGTGATGGATGGCAAAATCGACGGATTCATCAAGGCCTACCTGATGGAGTTCCCGGTAACAGAAGATGAATAATACAAAAGAACAATCATAATCTTAAACCTTTAAAAACTACAATCGATATGAGTCAGAAAAACAAGATTCGCCAGGCCAGACGCGCCGAGCGAGAGGAAAAACAGGCCAAACAAGTCATCACTTGGATATTTGTTGTATTGGTAGTCTTTGCCCTTGCTTTCTTGGGCGTGTTTATGGTACAAGGCATGTAAACCGACCAGCGAGCACCGTTTTCGGTGCGGTCTGTTTATGTAAAAAGGACAGCTGATTGTTTAACGCATCAGTTGTCCTTTTTACGTTTCAAGTAGCTCCAAAAGGTAAGGCCGACGATGGCACCAATGACGGCTCCCGTGGTGTTGGCGGCAAAGTCATACCAGTCGCCGCTTCTTCTTCCACCCGTGCAATAGGCCTGCAGCAGTTCAATCACTCCGCTCATTAGCACGGGTGCCAGCCAATCAAAGACAAAGAGCCGCTTTAATGAAGGCCGGCGGTGGCAGCGCAGATATTCTATCCACATCACGCTACAAGTGCCGCCATACATCACCAGGTGCGTCCATTTGTCCATGAAGGCCACCTGGTCGAGTGGCGTGTGTGGCGGGGTACAGAAACACAACACCCAGATGGCTGCGACACATAGGCAGGAAAGGGGGTATTTGACGATGAAATGTTTGATGAAATTCATATTTGCCTGTTATTTTGCTGCAAAAATAGTTTTTTTTTTATATATTTGCAACAGTTTAGTGAATTATTGATTGTTTTACGGAAAGAACTATAAGAAATGGAACATTCACAGAGAGCTAATTTTGGAAGCAAGTTGGGCATTATCCTCGCCACTGCAGGTTCGGCAGTAGGTTTGGGCAATGTGTGGCGTTTTCCCTACATGGTGGGCGATAACGGCGGTGGCGTCTTCATCGTCGTCTATATCGTATGTATGCTGCTGCTTGGCATCCCCTGCATGGTGAGCGAGTTCATTATCGGTCGCCGTGCCGCCGCCAACACTGCCCGTGCCTACAGTTCGCTGACCAGTGTCAAGGCTTGGGGACTGGTGGGTTATCTTGGTGTGGCAGGATGTTTCCTGATTCTGGGTTATTATGTAGTAGTTTCAGGCTGGTGCCTGCAATATTTGACTTGGGCGGCCTCTGGCCAGCTTCAGGGCAACCCCACACTGCTGTCGTCGCAGTTTTCAGGCTTTGAGCAGAGTGCCCTTGCCCCCGTGTTGTGGGCCATAGTGTTCCTTGTGGCCACCCATGCAGTGATTATGCGTGGCGTGCAGGGTGGTATTGAGAAAGCATCCAAGCTGCTCATGCCGCTGCTCTTTGTGCTGCTGGTGGTGATTGTGGTGGCCTCGTGTATGCTGCCCGGTGCTGTCAAGGGCATCTCTTTCATGCTGAAGCCCGACTTCTCTGCCCTCACGGGCGAGGTGTTTCTCGGTGCTTTGGGGCAGGCTTTCTATTCGCTGAGCATCGGCATGGGATGCCTGTGTACCTACGCCTCATATTTCAGCAAGCAGACCAACCTTGCCCGTTCGGCCATTCAAATTGGCATTATCGACAGCATTGTGGCCATCTTGGCAGGACTGATGATATTCCCTGCCGCCTTTTCGGTGGGCATCAGCCCCGACTCAGGTCCCTCTTTGGTGTTCATCACGCTGCCCAACGTGTTCCAGCAGGCCTTTGCCGCCATGCCGTGGGTGGGTTATGTGGTGTCGGTGGTGTTTTATGCCCTTCTGGCTCTGGCTGCCCTCACCTCGCTGATTTCTCTTCACGAAGTGTGCACGACATTCATTCAGGAAGAGTGCCACACCACGCGCCGTCGCTCTGCCTTGTGGGTCACGCTGTGCGCATCGCTGATGGCTGCCCTGTGCTCATTGTCATTAGGGGCTTGCGATGGACTGCAGATTGCCGGAAAACCGCTGTTCGACTTTCTCGACTTTTTCACCGGCCAGATTGTCCTTCCCGTGGGCGGTTTCCTCACCTGCCTCTATGTGGGTTGGCATTTGCCTCGCCATCTGGTGAGTGATGAGTTTACCAACAGCGGCACCGTGGGTGCAAGGCTCTTCGGCATATACCTCTTCTGCATCAGATATATCTGTCCGATATTCATCCTTCTGGTATTCCTTCACCAGCTCAGGTGGGTTTAGGAGTGATGTCAGCAAGAGGTGGCAAACATCAATGAAAAAAAGCATGATATGGAAACAACAGGTAGAACAAATTTTGGAAGCAGGCTTGGGGTAGTCCTTGCCACGGCAGGTTCGGCAGTAGGTCTGGGCAACGTGTGGCGTTTCCCCTACATGGTGGGCAATGACGGCGGTGCGGCGTTCATTGTCGTCTATCTGTGCTGTGTGCTGTTTCTTGGCATCCCAGGAATGGTGGCCGAGTTTGTGGTGGGCAGAGCCTCTCACACCAATGCCGCCAGGGCCTACCGCAGTCTTTCCGACCATCCGCTGTGGGGAATAACAGGCTATGTGGGCGTCATCACCTCGATGATTATCCTTGGGTTCTATGCCGTGGTGGCCGGGTGGTGCCTGCAATACCTCTATGCCTCGTTGACGGAACAGCTGCAGGGAAGCAAGGAGTATGTGGTAGAGTATTTCACGACATTTTCCACAAGCTTGTTCAGACCTGCAGTGGCGGCAGTATTGTTTATCCTCATCACCCACCATATTGTGGCCATCGGGGTGAGGGGCGGCATAGAGCGGGCCTCAAAGTTGCTCATGCCTATGCTCTTCATCATCCTCATCATATTGGTCGTGGCTTCGTGTCTGTTGCCCGGTGCCTGGGGTGGCATAACGTTTATGCTTAAGCCTGATTTCAGCAGGATTACCCGTGGCGTGTTGCTCGATGCTTTGGGGCAGGCTTTTTTCTCCCTAAGTCTCGGCACGGCATGTCTCACTACCTACGCCTCCTACTTCAAAAGCAATACACAGCTCTCCAAGTCGGCCGTCAACATTGCACTCATCGACATTCTGGTGGCCCTGCTGGCAGGCATGGTCATCTTTCCGGCGGCATTCTCCGTGGGTGTCAGGCCCGATGCAGGCCCTTCGCTCATTTTCATCACCCTGCCCAATGTGTTCCAGCAGGCATTTGTCCACCTGCCTATCACGGGATATTGTATGTCCGTGCTGTTCTATGCACTCATGGCATTGGCAGCCCTCACTTCTACCATATCGATGCATGAGATAGGCACGGTTTTTTTCCATGAGGAGCTCCACATCTCGCGCAAGGCTGCTGCATGGGTGGTTACATCCGTGTGTAGCATTATCGCCATATTGAGTGCGTTGTCCATGGCTCATACAGAGTGCCTGCAACTGCAAGGCAGACCGCTGATGGAGTGCTTTGATTATGTCACGGCCCAGGTGCTGATGCCTTTGGGAAGTCTGGCCACCTGCCTGTTTGTCGGATGGGTGCTGCCCAAACGTATCGTGGCTCATCAACTGACCAATGGGGGCACGCTCAAGGCTGGTTTTGCCTTTGTGTTTCTCTTTGTTGTGAAGTATATATGCCCCATAGCCATAGCAGCCATATTTCTTCATCAATTTGGAGTGTTCTGATCTTTGTCTGTTATGATGTCACGTTGAAGCCTATGAAAAGTTTCTTTTATCTGCAACGTAGTGACCGTAGGGCCGTCATCGTCTTGCTCGCAGGACTGGTACTGCTGGTCGTTGTACTGCACTTCGTGGGCGGTGGCAACGAATACACTGAGGTGGTGGAAGCCGATTCAACGGCGGTAAAAAAGCAAGCGAAACCATCCTATCATCATTACTATGACAACGGTGCTCCAGCCGGTGGAGCACCGCTTGAGGCACAGTTGTTTGCCTTTGACCCCAATACGGCCGACAGCACCTCGCTGCTGAGTCTTGGACTATCTCCCCGCCTGGTGCGCAACATCTACAGATACCGGGCCAAGGGTGGCGTGTTTCACCGGAAGCAGGATTTTGCCCGCTTGTACGGACTTACCGTTGGACAATACCGCAGGCTTGAGCCTTACATTGTTATTGGCGAGGATTATCAGTGGGCAGCCGACAGGATACCTGCAGCCAAGACATCCCGCCTGTCGGTGAGAGACACCATGCCTTATCCCAAGAAACTCAAGGTTGGTGAGCATATCGAACTGAACAGTGCCGACACTTCGATGCTCAAGCGTGTTCCAGGCATAGGCACGGCCTATGCACGGGCGGTGGTGAGTTACCGTGAACGTCTTGGTGGCTATTACCAAGCATCGCAGCTGCTCGAAATCCGTGGGTTTCCGGTGACGGCACTGCAGTTTTTCGTGGTCGATGTCACTAAAGTGCGCAAGATAAACATCAACCGATTGAAACAATCCACATTGAGCAACCATCCCTATATCGACCGCCGGCAGGCCCAAACCATCGTCACACACCGCAATGTTTTCGGACCCATCAAATCGTTGGACAAACTGGCCCACTACAGCGACTTTACACCCGACAAGATAGAGCGCCTGAAAGCTTACGTTGAGTTTTGAATCTCAGGAATTTTGGCATTTAATTACTAAAAGAAGTAAAAAACCATTTGAGTGGCTTGTGTTCAAATAATTTTTCTTACTTTTGCACAATGGAATGAAAAAACGACACACACATATTATTTAATTAACATTCTACAAAACTATGGATTTAGTTCAACAAATCATTGAGCGTGCCAAGAGCAACAAGCAGCGCATTGTTCTACCCGAGGCCACCGAGGAACGCACGCTGAGGGCAGCCGACCAAGTGCTTGCCGAAGGAGTGGCAGACATTATTCTTATCGGCAACCCTGACGAAATCAACGGTCTTGCTGCACAGTGGGGGCTCAGCCACATTGGCCTGGCAACCATCGTGGATCCCGAAAACAATCCCAAAAGTGAAGAGTATGCCGCCCTGCTGGCAGAACTCCGCAAGAAGAAGGGCATGACCATTGAGCAGGCTCGTCAGTTGGTGAAAAACCCACTCTACCTGGGCTGTATGATCATCAAGACCGGCGATGCCGACGGACAGATATCAGGAGCACTCAGCACCACAGGCGATACTCTTCGTCCTGCATTGCAGATCATCAAGTGCGCCCCCGGCATTTCATGTGTAAGTGGAGCCATGCTGCTCATCACTAAAGAGCCACAGTATGGCGAAAACGGTGTGCTCGTAGTAGGCGATGTGGCCGTTACCCCGATGCCTGATGCACAGCAGCTGGCACAGATTGCCGTATGCACAGCACAGACCGCCAAGTCGGTGGCCGGTTTTGCCGAACCCCGTGTGGCCATGTTGAGCTTCTCTACCAAAGGCAGCGCCAGCCACGAGGTGGTTGACAAAGTGGTTGAGGCCACCAAGCTGGCCAAGAAGATGGCTCCAGAACTGAAAGTCGATGGAGAGTTGCAGGCAGATGCCGCCCTCGTTCCGTCGGTAGGCATGAAGAAGGCTCCTGGCAGCGACATTGCAGGCAAGGCCAACGTACTGGTATTCCCTTGTCTTGAGGTAGGCAACATTTCCTACAAGATGGTGCAGCGTCTTGGCGGTGCCGAGGCCCTTGGTCCCATTCTTCAGGGTATTGCCCGTCCTGTCAACGACCTCAGCCGTGGCTGTTCGGTAGATGACATCTACAAGATGGTGGCCATCACCGCCTGCCAGGCCATGGATGCGAAAGGATAAACACCTAACAATCATATTTTATAGCATGAAAATTTTAGTATTAAACTGTGGTAGCTCGTCCATCAAGTATGCGCTTTATAATATGGACGACAAGTCGGTAATGACTTCAGGTGGCGCAGAACGCGTGGGCCTCGATGGAGCTTTCGTCAAGGTGAAGCTGGCCAATGGTGAAAAAAAGAAGGTGATGCACGACATCCCCGAACACACCGAAGGCGTGAAGTTTATCTTCTCCCTGCTTACCGACCCCGAAATCGGTGTGATTAAAGACCTCAAGGAAATCGATGCCGTGGGTCACCGTATGGTGCATGGTGGCGAGAAGTTCAACAAGAGTGTTGTGCTTACCGACGAGGTGCTCAAGGTTTTTGAAGAATGCAGCGACCTGGCTCCTCTGCACAACCCCGCCAACCTGAAAGGCGTGCAGGCTGTGGCCGAGCTGATGCCCGGACTCCCCCAGGTGGGTGTGTTCGACACCGCTTTCCACCAGACCATGCCCGAGAAGGCTTACCTCTATGCCATTCCCTATGAACTCTACAAGGACTATGGCGTGCGCCGTTACGGATTCCATGGCACAAGCCACCGCTATGTGTCACAGCGCGTATGCGAATACCTCGGCGTGAATGCTGCCGACAAGAAGATCATCACCTGCCACATCGGCAACGGTGGCAGTATTGCAGCCGTTGACGGCGGCAAGTGTGTCGACACCACCATGGGACTTACCCCTCTTGAGGGTTTGATGATGGGTACACGCAGCGGCGACATCGACGGCGGTGCCATCACCTTCATCCAGAAGAAACTGGGTCTTGATGCCGACGGCATGTCAAACCTCCTGAACAAGAAGAGCGGTGTGCTGGGCGTTACCGGCATATCTTCTGATATGCGTGAGATTGAGGAGGCCGAACAGCAAGGCAACGCTTTGGCCAAGACAGCCCTTGACATGTATTTCTACCGCATCAAGAAGTATGTAGGAGCCTATGCTGCTGCCATGGGTGGTTGCGACATCATCGTGTTCACCGCCGGTGTGGGCGAGAACCAGGCCGGTATGCGCGAGGCTGTCTGCAAGGACATGGAATACATGGGCATCAAGTTTGACGCAGAGAAGAACAAGACCATCCGTGGTGAAGAGGCTATCATCTCAGCTCCCGACTCAAAGGTTACCGTTTGCGTGATTCCTACCGATGAGGAACTGATGATTGCCACCGACACCATGAGTCTGCTCTAAGTCGCTGAACCATAAAGAAAGACGTACCGCCACTGTATGCGCACGCCACAGAGGAGGTATGTCTTTTTTATGGGTGGTTATCCGACATCTCGAGTGATGATATATTGCTGCGTGAGGTAAGTATGTTGACTTCATTGCTGATAAGATTATTAATCTTATCTGAGGTGCAGCTATATTCTTAGACCATCACAGATATATTTGATCCACTTCAAGAATAATCTTCTAAAAGTGTCACTCCGTATTTCTGATAATCCTTTTTTTGTTTCTTTGAATGATCTGCTATAAAACAAATACTTCAAAATGAGTGGAAAGATTGTAACCTTCGGTGAACTGTTGATGAGGCTCACCACACCGGGCAACCTGCGCCTGCCGCAGACACGCTGCTTTGATGTCAACTTTGGTGGCAGCGAGGCCAATGTGGCCATCTCCATCGCCACCTACGGCGGACAAGTGTCGTTTCTCACATCATTGCCTGACAATCCCTTGGGCGATGTCTGCCTGATGAAGTTGCGCGAGCACAGCGTGGATACCAGCATGGTGATGCGCAGCAAGGGAGGTCGCTTAGGCACCTACATCATGGAGAAAGCCGCCGACATGCGTGCCGGCTCTGTGATTTACGACCGCAAGGGCTCCGCTTTCTCGCAGCTCAAGCCCGGCATGATAGATTGGGAGAAAGTGTTGCACGGTGCCGAGATATTCCATTGGTCGGGCATTGTGGCTGCACTCACGCCTGACCTTGCCGATGTGTGCCGTGAGGGCATTGAGGCTGCACGACGCATGGGTGTCAAGGTGTCGTGCGACATCAACTACCGCAAAAACCTGTGGCAGTATGGCAAGCGCATCGACGAGGTGATGCTTCCCTTGATGCAACAGTGCGACATCTTCTTCGGCAGCAGCGACGAATACACCAAAGCCATGGGGCTGGCAGCCCCCGAATTCGTATCGAGGAGTGCTGCCGACAGCATCGACACTGCCGCCTTCGACACCTATTGCCGCGCGATACGCCAGCAGCTGCCACGTTGCCAGTACCTGTTCATTGCCATGCGCCACGTCATCACCTCAGAGCATCACACCTTGGGCGGTGTGCTCTTTGCCGACAACCGCCTCTACACCTCCAAGGTTTATGAGGTCAGCAATGTCATCGACAGTCTTGGCGTGGGCGATGCCTTCGTAGGAGGCATGCTTTATGCCATCCAGCATTATGCCGACAACCAGACAAAGCTCAACTTTGCCACCGCCGCCTCTGTGTTAAAAAACACCATCGTGGGCGACTACAACATGGTGTCTGTGGCAGAAGTAGAACGCCTGCTGCAGGGCGACAATCTCGAAGTCAAGAGATGACCCTGTCATTTGAGCTGACTCACCTCATGGCATGAGCCTACTCAGCAAATCACATGAGCCGATTCAACGCTATTGTTGAACCGGCTCATTTCGTTGCAGCAGCATTAGTCTTAATAACTATCTACATAGTGCCCATTTTCGAAATAATGAAAATTGGAGTATTTTCTTCTGTCAGAATCATTCTTGGTAATTGCCCGATAGAATTTCTCGCTATTGGCTTGGTAATTTTTGTCGGGAAGGAACAGTGCAAGCCAATAGCACACTTGTTTTCCTACATTCTGCTTTCCCCCTCCACGTATTCTTCAAGGAAGAGATGCTCACCGTCGAACACCACATAGGTGTATTGCCATATCCAGTCGCCGATGATCATCATGCGCGTGGTGCGCGAGAGCATCAGGTCAAGCTCAATGTGGCGGTGCCCGTAGATATAGTAGTCGATATCCTTGTGTGTGAGCATGTATTGCTTGGTGTATCTCACCAATGCTTCTTTGTCTTCACCCTGATAGGGCGGTTCCTTGCCGTCGGCACGTTTCATGCGGCTATGCTTGGCCCATGTCAGTCCGAACCATACCCCCCAGCGTGGATGCAGCGCACTGAACCAGCGCTGGCAGAGCGGGTTGTGGAATATGCGTCGAATGGTGTTGAATTTGGGATCGTGGTCGCCGAGTCCATCGCCATGAGCCATGTAGAATATCTTGCCGTAGATTTCCACGGTCGAGGGCTTGTGGTGAACAATCACCCCACATTCTTCTTCAAGGTAGCCATACATCCAGATGTCGTGGTTGCCCGTGAAGAAATGCACCTCCACACCCATGTCGGTGAGTTCCGACAGTTTGCCGAGAAACCGGGTATAGCCTTTAGGCACTACATACTTGTATTCATACCAGAAGTCGAACATGTCGCCCAGCAGATAGATGGCGGCAGCCTTGTGCTTGATGTCGTCGAGAAAGCGCACCAGGCGTCTCTCCTGCATCCTGCCATGTGGGATGGCCAGCGAGCCAAGATGCGCATCAGAAAGTATATAAATGTTTTTCTTCATCGTCTTATTCAAATCCCAGTTCTATTCTTGCCTCCTCGCTCAACATGCTCTGGTCCCATGCGGGTTCGAACACCAGGTTCACGGTGGCGGTATTCACACCTTGCAGACTATCCACCTTCTGCCTCACGTCTTCCAGAATGAAGTCAGCTGCGGGACAAGTTGGCGCGGTGAATGTCATGTCGATATCCACGTTGCCGTCGTCCTTCACGTCGATTTTGTAGATAAGTCCCAGGTCGTAGATGTTGACGGGAATTTCAGGGTCATAAACGGTTTTGAGCACATCCACGATGCGCTCTTCAATCTGTGTCTTTTCTTCCTGTGTCATGGGTCAATCGCATTTTTTCCTACAAATATACGACATTATTCAGATATAATGGTCAAAAAAGCGAAAAAAATGTCTATCTGTCTATAGTTTGCCCTCGTCGCGGTAGCTGTAGTACAAGCCATCTGTGATGATGACATGGTCGATGAAGTGGATGCGCATGGTTTTGCAGGCGCTGGCCATCTGCCGTGTCAGCGCATCATCGTTGTTGCTGGGATGAGGATTGTTGCTGGGGTGGTTGTGGCACAGAGCCATGACCGTGGCATTGCAGAGCAGAGCATGTTTCAATGCCAGACGCACATCCACTGCCGTTTCTGTGAGTCCGCCGTGCGACAGCTGCACCCGTTTGATGAGTTTGAAGTTGTGGTTCATCAGCAGCAACCATGCCTGCTCCACCGGTTCGTCTTGCAGCAGGGGATGCATAAGGTTGTAGATGGCTGTGGCCGAGTCGAGTTTTTCTCTCTCCTGAATCTTTTCCACCTGTCGGCGCTTGCCCAGTTCGCAGGCCGCCAGAATGGTGACGGCCTTGGCAGGCCCCAGACCCTTGTAGCGCTTGTCGGCCAGCTGGTCGATGCTCATCTTGCCCAAGGTGTTGAGGTTGTTGTGGCAGTCGTTGAGCACCCGCTGCATCAAGGCCACGGCACTCTCGTCGGTTGAACCCGAGCCAATGAGGATGGCCAGCAGTTCGGCATCGGTCAGTGCTTGTGCGCCAAGTCTCATCATCTTTTCTCGTGGGCGGTCGTTTTCAGCCCACTGGTTGATGCTCAATTTGTTCATGGTGCAGTGAATAGGCGCTGTGGCTATTGGTAGAAGTTTTTCTCAAAGGCGTGAAACTCGTCACGTTTCAGCACACAGCGTTTCCACCAGGCGGTGAGAAATCCGCTGCCGTAGCCTGTGAGCTGGATAAACGCTGCCGGCACACTGAGCAGTGCCACCTTCACGCTGCGGTTCTCCACCAATGAGCCGACGAACAGCAGCAGGGCATAGAGCAGAATGGGAAGCCAAGGCGCGGCACAGAGCCAGTACCATTTGTCGATGTTGTCGTATTCCATGAGCAGGCGTCCAGCTGCAGAAGTGAGCACCAGTGCCGTCACGCCCACGGTAAAAGCCATGGGCAGCAGGTGCACCGGCTTGAGCGAGTCGGGGTATTTCTTGTAAAGGTTGATGCGGGCGATGCCGCTGTTGAATACCTGCCTGAAAAACTTGCGGAAGTCGGTGCGCCGCTTGTGCCATACCCATGCATTTGGAAAAAGGCGGCACTGGTAGCCCGCCTTGAATATGCGGATGCTGAAGTCGATGTCCTCTCCGAAGCGCATTTTGGAGAAACCACCCAACTTCAGATAAGCCTTGCGTCGTATGCCCATGTTGAACGAGCGGGGATAAAACTTGTCGAGTTTTTTCTTTCCGCCCCTGATGCCGCCCGTGGTGAAGAAGCTCGTCATGGCATAGCTGATGGCCTTCTGCGTGTCGGTGAACGAGGCATGTGCACGGTCGGGTCCGCCAAAGGCATCAGTGTCTTGGCGGTTGATTTCGTCCTGCACGGCCTCCAGATAGCCTTCGGGCAGCACCACGTCAGAATCGAGCACGATGAGGTATTCGCCCTTGGCGTGCTCGGCGCCGTAGTTGCGGCTCAACCCCGGACCGCTGTTTTTCTTGGCCAGATAGTGGATGTCGAGTGTGCCCTCGTAGCTCTGGCATACATTCTTGCAGGTGCGTGTGCTACCGTCTTCCACGACGACGACTTCAAAGTCCTTCACCGTGAGGCAAGTCATGCTGTGCAGCAGTTCGTCCACCTCTTCTGGGCGGTTGAAAACGGGGATGACAAATGAGAATAACATGGGCAGGTCGTTGGTGTCTTATTCCTTGACGCGGCTCAGGTAGCTGCCGTCGCGTGTGTCAACCTGGATGAGGTCGCCCTCGTTGATGAACAGCGGCACGCGGATTTCAACACCAGTCTCCAGTGTGGCGGGCTTGGTGGCATTGGTGGCGGTGTCGCCCTTGATGCCCGGTTCGCTGTGAGTAACGCGCAGGTTGGTCTTCACGGGCATTTCGGCATAGAGGATGGTGCCGTCGGTAGTGTCGGTCACCACTTCCACGATGTCGCTTTCCTTCATGTATTCCACGCCGATGATGTTGTCTTTGGCGATGGGAATCTGTTCAAAAGTCTCCTGGTTCATGAAGATAAGCCCTGTGGGGTCTTCGTAGAGATACTGGTAGGGGCGGTGTTCGATGCGCACGTCCTCAAGTTTGAAACCCACCTGGAAGGTGCGGTCGAGCACACGTCCGTCGGTAACGTTCTTGAGCTTGGTGTTCATAACAGTGTTGCCCTTGCCCGGCTTTCTGTGCTGAAAGTCGATGCATACCCAGATACCGCCATCCATGCGGATGCAGGTACCTTTCTTGATGTCTTGTGAATTAATCATATTTTTTATGTGATTTATAGTGTTATCAGTCCAAATATTTGGTTTACAGCGTGCAAAGTTACGATATTTTTAGAAAAAAACATAAAAGATACGCCTAAAAATCGCTTTATTCTTGGTTATTTAAAAAGAAATATGTACTTTTGCAGCCCAAAGTGAGAAAATAATAACAATAAAACGATAAAAAAGATGAAAAGAACATTTCAACCCCACAACAGAAGAAGAGTGAACAAGCACGGTTTCCGTGAGAGAGTGGCAACCAAGAACGGTCGTCGTGTGCTTGCCGCCCGCCGTGCCAAGGGTCGTAAGAAGCTTACCGTTTCTGACGAGCACCACGGAAAGTAAATCGTGCAATCCCATCAAGGTTGAACGAGAAGACATCGTGAGGGGGCAAGGCCAAGTGCTTTGCCCCCTCGCTGCATCTTCCGAACACACAGCACCGCTGTTGGCACTGCTATATTGGTATCATGTCAACGACCGTCACTCTCCGACCGAAAGGCCATCTTGCTCCTTGGGGAGATGAAATTACAGATAAAAACATTCATTTCACACACTTTTATTTTGCATTTCGCCCGATTTGCCTTATCTTTGCGGAATATTCTTGTAATTTAGGATGAAAAATGAAGGCAAACGACTTCTTGCGCAAAATATTCAGTTTCGGGCTGTGGGCTAATCTGCTGTCTATGCTTCTGGTGGTGGTGGCACTGTGCTTTGCCGTCAAGGTGGGCATCGACCTCTACACGCACCATGGCGAGAAGATTGTGGTGCCTGACATCAGACACAAGAATTTTTCCGATGCCGAACATCTGCTGGTTGCCTGTGACCTGAAGGTGGTGGTGAGCGACACGGGATATGTGAAAAACCTGCCGCCCGACTGCATCCTTGAACAGACTCCCGAGGCAGGACGTGTGGTGAAAGGTGGGC
>SFEK01000160.1 GCA_004557285.1 Bacteroidales bacterium
ACCGATGCTGATGAATAGTGTCAATTATCGTGCCCTGTGCGACAATACACTGACCGTGGGAGCACAGAAGCAACAAGACCTAGCAGTAAACGCCACAAAGATATGGCGACAGGCTCTTGAAGCACTTGTGACCCAATACAACGGCACGAAAATGAAATTTCACGCGCGTGAAAATTGATTTTCACCGCCCGAAAATATAAAAACTATGAATTTCCTGACAGAATATTTGGTTGTTTGAAATGAATCCCCTATCTTTGCACCCGAAAACAAAACGGTACCCTGACCGAGTGGCTAGGTAGCGGTCTGCAAAACCGTGTACAGCAGTTCGAATCTGCTGGGTACCTCACTCACGAGAGAGCGCATCACCAACTCGGCGATGTGCTCTCTTTTCGTATATCTGCCAACTGTATTATCTCAATATTACTATTGTAGCAATGAAGCACTACATTCGATTGGACGGCCTACGCGGTATTGCAGCCCTTGTCGTTGTTTGGTTTCACCTCTTTGAGGGTTTCGCAACGAGTTCGATAGACCAGCGATGCAACCATGGCTATTTGGCTGTGGACTTCTTCTTTCTGCTCTCGGGTTTCGTCCTTTCGTATGCTTACGATGGACGGCTGCGAAGCATATCCGCAGCGCAACGGTTGTCGTTTGGCAGTTTCCTGCGCCGAAGAATTATCCGATTGCATCCTATGTTGCTGCTGGGTCTGGTCTGGGGTGCTGTTGCATTCGTCCTGCAAGGGAGTGTGCAATGGGACGGCACGGCCGTTTCCAACATTTGCGTAATCATTGCCCTGCTCACAAGCCTGGTGCTCATCCCCGCTTGGCCAGGCTGTCCGACAGAGGTGCGTGGCAATGGCGAGATGTTTCCCCTCAACGGGCCGATGTGGTCGCTATTCTTTGAATATGTTGCTTCTATATTATATGGCGTGGTGCTACATCGATTGAGCACGAAGGTGCTGTACCTGCTGGCATTGCTCTTTGCGGGCGGGCTCTCCGCTTTTGCCCTTTGCAATCTCTCGGAAACCTATCATATCGGTGTGGGATGGACGCTGGCGGGTATGAATTTCCCTGGCGGATTGCTGCGCGTGCTCTTCTCCTTCACCATGGGAATGTACTTGCAACGCACCACGCGCACCGAGGGTCGCGGCCTGCCCTTCCTCCTCTGTGCAGCCCTGCTGGTTGGTTTATTGATACTCCCCTACCCTGGCATGGAAGCCAATATCTGGAACGGCATTTACGACCTGCTGTGCGTGCTCGTTGTCTTTCCGATGATTATTCGTGGGGCCGTGCGGGCAAACGGCGAAATCAAGGCGTTGGAGATGTCCGTCTGTCGCTGGTTGGGCAATATTTCCTATCCGCTCTATATCATCCACTACCCCTCTATATACCTCTTCTACGCATATCTGTGGGGACAGGAGCCCCACCCCGCCTTTAGCGAAGTATGGCCAATGGCTGTCGGACTTTTCATTGGCAATATCCTGCTTGCCCACCTGTGCTTTAAGTTCTATGATGCCCCCGTCCGAAAATGGCTGGGCCGACAATAAATATTCTATCATGATGTCAACAATAGTAGCTCCCTGTACCCCCGCTGGCGGTGCGCTCGGCGTTCTGCGTATTAGCGGTCCCGAAGCCATTCAACGGACCAGCCCACTTTTTCATCCAATGAGCGGAGCACCGCTCACGCAGCGCCCAGGTTATAGCCTTGTCTTCGGCCACCTGATGGATGGGGAAGAGGTGTTGGACGAAGTGATGGTAAGTATATTCCGGGCACCCCACTCTTTCACTGGCGAGGACGTAGTGGAGATTTCCTGCCACGGGTCGCAGTATATCATTCAGCGCGCCATGCAGCTGCTCGTTGCGGCAGGTTGCCAGATGGCACGCCCTGGTGAATTTACGCAACGCGCTTTCCTCAACGGCAAGATGGACCTCTCACGCGCAGAAGCCGTTGCCGATTTGATTGCTGCGCAGAATGCAGCCCAGCATCGGGTGGCCCTGTCGCAAATGCGAGGTGGCATCTCGCGCAAATTGGCTGCCCTCCGCGAGCAACTGCTCCACCTGACCACACTCTTGGAATTGGAACTGGACTTCTCAGACCACGAAGATTTGGAATTTGCCGACCGCACAGAGATTCAGCACGTAGCCAACGCCATTGCCGCCGAAATCTCACGGCTCACGGATTCTTTTGCCGCTGGCAATGCCATTAAGAACGGTATTCCCGTTGCCATAATCGGCGCGCCAAACGTAGGAAAATCCACCCTTCTCAACCAACTCCTTCAGGACGACAAAGCCATCGTATCGGACATTCAAGGCACAACCCGCGACACGATTGAGGACACCTTCGTGCTGGAAGGAACGCTCTTCCGCCTCATCGATACCGCAGGCATTCGCCACACCGACGACCGCATAGAGCAACTGGGCATTGAGCGCAGTCTAGCCGCAGCCACACGTGCGCAAATCATCATCCTCATGAACGAGCCTGGTGTACCCTTCTCCGAAATCCCCACCCGCAAGGACCAAACCATCATCCGCCTGACCAACAAGACCGCCAGCTTTCAAGCTATCAACGGCACAGGTCTCCCCTGGCTTCACGAACAACTCTTGAAAGCCTCCCCCGTGAGCCAAAACCATAACGAGGTTCTCATCACTAACCTCCGCCACAAGGAAGCCCTAGACAAAGCCCATCAAGACATCACCCAAGTGCTCAACGCCCTCGCCCAAAATATCCCCAGCGACCTAGTCAGCGAGGACCTCCGCGCCTGCCTTCACCACCTAGGCGAAATCCTAGGCGAAATCACCGACAACGAAATCCTCGGAAATATTTTTTCTCACTTTTGCGTGGGTAAATAGATAGGGTGTCCAGTTAAGCGTTCCAAATTCAGATTGCTTTTCTGAATATTTTGGTTCGTTCTGTAACCCAGTTTGTGGACATGTTCTTGGCTGCCCAAGTATCAACGTCCTTAAGTTTAACATTCACTAAACGCTCTTTGAAATTAAATGTATCAGTAACAGATTTGTTCACGAGTTTTGGATATAGTGGAATCAACAATACGAACGGAGTAATACCATACAGTTTGTTTGGTGACTTTTTCATTTTGAAGATTCCATAGGCGGATTCAATGATGTCAGACGAGATGTTGTCATTCTGCACATCATCAACCAGCAAAGCCTCTTCTTTCTTGAAGTATTCAAGCATCCTGATGCCCAGCATGGCTCTGCGGTTGTTGGCGTTGCCAATGACATTCCTGACGATATAATGCTTGCACTCATTACATGTGGCAATATTGAAGCCTTTTGTCTTGCAGATTTCCTCAACATGCCTTACTGCATCAACAGCTACAGCAAGTTCATCAAGCAGCTCTTTATTCTCCGGAACGAAGGAGTATGCCTCTTGTTTCTCCTTGGGTAGGATGCTATATGCATGGAGCATGTACTGTCCCCAGTCAACCCATGACGACATGTTCATGAACCTGGCGATGGCCCTCATGTTAGGTGGAAGCAGGTATGCCTTGTCTGTAAGATGATATTGCAGCCTTACCTCACCCAACAGTTTGGTAAATGCAACGAAATCAGCCTGTTTGCCATACGCCTTCTTCAAGATTGTGCCCATGGCATGGCTGATGTCAATGTGCTGGGCAATACCAGATTTGGCGACTCCATTCGTAAGGTTGTGCGCCTGATCGTTGATGATATACTCGGGGTTACGGCCTGCTTTCGTAGCCGCCTCCTCTATCTCCTGTTTGATGTCATCACCATTGAAGGCCTTGCCAACCTTCATGCCGACAACCGTCACATCCTCATGCTTCACAGGCTCACCTTTATGACGGGCAGGAATGCCAAGCAGAAGAAGCAGTTTTTCGCTGTTGATGAATATGCTTTCATCCACTACGACTGCATACTTGCCTCCTCTGCATGGAGTACGGTCGTTCTCGTAAACGGACAGCCCCAGCTTCTTCATCCAGTTCTCTACTGTGTTGTAGCATGGAACCTTTCCGCACTTGCCTTCGAATACCTCGCCGAAGATCTCCAGAATCTTCACCACGGTGCGAAGACCGCAGTTCGTACGGGTGTAGATCAGTATGCAGAGCTGGATCACCAGAAGCGAATATCGATGTCCGGGAACAGCGTCGAAAGTAATTCTTTCTGCTCTTTGCTCAAGGTTGTCTTCGTGACGTCTTTTTTTTTGAGTTCGGCCTTGAGAGCCTTCTTCTCGGCTTTAAGTTTGTCCTTACATGTCTTGAGAGAGGCTTTGCTTGCTTTAAGAGTCTTGTTCTCTTTACGAAGACGTTTCAACTCCTCTTCTAGAGTCTCTTTACGAGATTTTGATTCTGACTTTTTCATTGTTTTTAGACGCTTGTAATTATCTACAAAGTTACTAAAAATCAACGAGATACGCAAATTTTCAAAGAACTTTTTCTGTTGCTGAAACGTTAAATGTCAGAGCATTAAATTAACATTTCAAACAGGGCTAATCCAGTGCGTTTTTAGTACGACAAACTGGACACCCTAATA
>SFEK01000161.1 GCA_004557285.1 Bacteroidales bacterium
TTTGTCTTGTGTCCGGTTCGACCAGTTTTTCACCTGTCTTCACGGCAGCCTTGATGGGCTGCACGTTGCCGGCTTTCTTCAAGGTTTGCTTGTGTGCCATGAACATGCCGAGGGTGCGGAAGAACACATAGAGCAGGGCCAGACAGAAGAACACGATGCCCATAGCCAGAATGGTGATGCCAATGCCGTGGGGGTCTTCACGTTTCAGGCGGGCAGTCTTCGTCTCATCCACATGGATGTAGTTTTCGATGCCTGGAGTGACAAAGTCGGGGCTTTTCACCGACCATTTCTCGCCGCCGTCCTTCACGCGCGCATACGACTGGTTGTCGGCAAGTTTGGGCACGGTCACAGAGTCGATAAGGTCAACGCCGTTGCCGTCGTAGAGCGCAATCCAAAGTGCTTCTCCTGGCTTGGCCTCTACGTTGAGGTGCCTCACTCCACTTGCGGGATTACTGTTCAGGAAGAGTACAAGATGCTGGCGTGCAGACAACGACATTGCCTCGTCGTTGGGTATGCAGCTCATCAGGGCGATACGTTCGGGCACAGTAATGTTCTCAAGAACCTTGCGGTTCGTGGTAATGTACATGCCACGCACATTGTAGGTGGAGAAGGAGACATTGGCTAATTCTACCCATGCTCTCTTGTTTCCACATTCGTCTTGAAGACTTGCGGTGTTGCTCGTCAGCACTTCGTTGATCTTGATGTTTCTGGCACCTTGGCCATACATCACGGTCGTGCCTAAAAGCATTGCGCAAAGCAGGAAACCGAATTTTTTCATGTTGTTGTTTAGATGTTTTTTTTGTTATTACGTGATTATTAAAGGCTTTTACATACCGCAGCAGAACAGCACGATAATCTGTGCGGTGAATATCCTCAGGAACATGCTCAACGGATATACCGTAGAGTAGCCCACGGCAGGTGCCTCCTTGGAGCAGATGGAGTTGGCATAGGCCAATGCCGGTGGGTCGGTACAGGTACCGGCGAGCATACCCATGATGGTGAAATAGTTGAACTTAAATTTGAGTCGTGCAATGATACCTATTATTAATATAGGTATGACGGTGATGAGGAATCCGCAATATACATATTTCAGACCGTCGCCCTGTACCACCGTTTCCCAGAAGCCTGCACCCGCCTTGATGCCCACACTGGCCAGGAAGAGCACCAGACCGATTTCGCGCAGCATCATGTTGGCACTCGTGGTGGTGTAGGTCACCAATTTAATCTTGTAGCCGTATCGGCCTATCAGAATGGCAATAATCAGCGGACCGCCGGCTATACCTAATTTAATAGGTACAGGGATGCCGGGAATGGCCAATGGTATGCTTCCGAAGATGATGCCGATGAGCAGACCGATGAAGATCGTGGCAATGTTGGGCGCATCAAGACGCTTGATGGAGTTGCCCATGACTGATGCCACGCGGTTCACCGCATTTTCCGGACCTACCACCATGATGCGGTCACCTATCTGCAGGGCCAGACTGGGGCTGGCAAAGATATCCATGCCTTGGCGGGTTACACGCGTAACGTTGACACCATACACGCTGGAGAAGTGCATGCCGCCCAATGTCTTGCCGTTGATCGACGGGCGCGTGATCAATATTCGCTTGCTCACCATCGGTTCATCCTGTTTCTTCCAGTCGACGTCTTTGACGGGCCCGATAAAGGCAGTAATGGCCTCTGCGTCGTCTTCAGCGCAAACGATATAGAGTTTGTCGCCTATATGGAACAAGGTGTCGCGGTTGGGTATGCTCACATGGCCATCATGTAGGATGCGTGTACACACAAAATCACGGTTCAGGAAGTTGTGCACCTGCATCATGGTCTTGCCCTCAAGATAAGAGTTGCCAACCTCCAATGTCATGATGTGAGGTTTCACGGCTGTGTTCTCAGCCTCCTCTTCATCCAGTTTCTTCTCTTCCTTGTCCAGACGCACATGGCACAAATACCTCACGGCAATGGTAGCTCCGATGATGCCCAGCACACCAAGGGGATAGGCACAGGCATAACCTGAGGCTATCTGTGGCACCTCGCCCTTGCTGAACACCGAGTTCAGCGTCTCATTGGCCGCACCAAGTCCGGGAGTGTTGGTCACCGCACCATAAAGCGTACCCACCATCATGGGCAGGTTATGGGGATTGCTGGTGTCGAAAAACAGGTAGTAGCAACCAAACATCACGGCAATGTTCAGACAAATCATGGTTGTGGAAAGCAGGTTGAGCGTGATGCCTCCCTGCCTGAAACTCTCAAAGAAGCCGGGACCCACCTGCAAACCTATCATGAAGACGAACAGTATCAGTCCGAACTCTTGCATGAATGTCAAGATCGGTGTTGGGGCGGTGAAGCCTAAATGCCCTGCGGCAATGCCTGCGAACAACACAAACGTCACGCCGAGAGAAATGCTCCCGACCTTGATTTTGCCGAGATACACACCAGTGGCGATGACTACAGCATACAGCACAACAATATGCGCTACCGAGTCAGTTGTAGTGAATAAATTTATTAACCAATCCATATCATCAATTTTTCGTGCTGCAAAAGTAGCTAAAACATTTCTCATTTGATAATTTTTGTGCAAATATTTTCTGCTAAAAGCAAATGTTTTCGGATTTTTCACTATTTAAGATTATTTTGTCTTCTTTTTTGGCATTGGTAGGAAAAAATGCACTATCTTTGCAGGTGGTTAACAGAGGATGTAGAAAATACTCATGAATGAACATATAAACTTATATAATAAATTTTAGAAGAACACTTATGTCAAATTGCAAAGAAAAACTCTTTACCGAGTTTCAGGCTCCGACAAAACAGGAATGGCTTGACAAGATTCAGGTTGACCTGAAGGGAGCAGACTTCAACAAGAAGTTGGTATGGAGAACCAATGAGGGCTTCGACATGCAGCCTTTCTACCGCAGAGAAGACATCGAGGGTCTTGCCACCCCCAATGCTCTGCCGGGTGAGTTCCCGTTTGTGCGTGGTAACAAGAAAGACGACAATGTATGGCGCGTGCGTCAGAACATCGTTGCCGATGATGCCAAGGCTGCCAATGCCAAAGCGCTCGACATCCTCAACAAGGGTATCGACTCTTTGGGATTCAAGATCAAGGGCAGCGACGTCAGCGCCGAGTTCGTCGACACACTCCTTGAGGGCATCTGCCTTGAGTGCATCGATGTAAACTTCTCCACATGCCAGTGCCACACTCTCGAACTGGCTCAGATCCTGGTGGCTTACTTCGAGAAAAAGGGCTACGACAAGGAAAAGATCAACGGCTCTATCGCCTTCGACCCCATCGAGAAAATCCTCATGAAGGGCAAGGACGCCACCGAGATGGTTGCCAAGGCCAAGGAACTCGTGGAACTGCTGAAAGACTACCGCTACTTCCGCTGCATCGCCGTCAACTCAGAGGCACTCAACAACTCTGGCGCATATATTGTGCAGGAGCTGGGCTATGCCTTGGCTTGGGGTAATGAGTATCTGCAGCAGATGGTAGAGGCCGGCGTTGAGCCTACTCTTGCTGCCAGCAAGATCAAGTTCAACATGGGCATCTCCGAAAACTATTTCATGGAGATTGCCAAATTCCGCGCCGCACGTATGCTTTGGGCTGAAATCGTCAAGCAGTATGAGCCCAAGTGCGACTGCGCCTGCATGATGATGGTCAATGCCACCACCTCTTCTTATAATATGACTATGTTTGACAGCTATGTCAACCTGCTCCGCACCCAGACCGAAACCATGTCGGCTGCCATTGCTGGAGTGTATTCTATCGTGGTGCGCCCATTTGACGAAGCCTACGAGACTCCTACCGACTTCTCTGAGCGTATAGCACGCAACCAGCAGCTCCTGCTCAAGGAAGAGAGTCACTTCGACAAGGTGGTTGACCCATCGGCCGGTTCTTACTTCATCGAAGAACTCACCAACTCGCTCGCCGATGCCGCATGGAAGATTTTCCTCAAGGTTGAGGAAGAGGGAGGATTCCTCGCCGCTGCTAAGGCTGGCTCTGTGCAGGACGACATCAATGCCACCAACCAAAAGCGTCATGGTGATGCTGCCAAACGCAAGGAATTCCTGCTCGGTACCAACCAGTTCCCCAACTTCACCGAACTCTCCGACGGCAAGCGCGCCAAGAAATGCTGCTGCTCTTGCTCCAACGCCGAAGAGACTCCGCTGAAGAAGATTTCCGCCACACGTCTCGCTGCAGACTTCGAAGACCTCCGCGTCGCTGTGGAGGAGAGCGGCAAGACTCCAAAGGCTTTCATGCTCACCATCGGCAATCTCGCCATGCGCCAGGCTCGTGCGCAATTCAGCTGCAACTTCCTCGCCTGTGCCGGTTACAAGGTTATCGACAATCTCGGTTTCAAGACTGTCGAGGAAGGTGTTGACGCTGCATTGGCTGCAGGTGCCGACATCGTTGTCCTCTGCTCAAGCGACGACGAGTATGCTGAATATGCTGTACCTGCATTCAAGTATCTCGACGGACGCGCCATGTTCATCGTGGCTGGTGCTCCCGCTTGCAT